>JAHJLF010000029.1 GCA_018821925.1 Candidatus Edwardsbacteria bacterium | reverse complement strand
CAGACCAACATCGCCCAGGACATCATAGACGAAGGGGTGGGCGGCTTCACCACTCTGCTCAAGAACCGGGTGGTGGTGCCCTATACCGGATCCTATGCCGACCTGGACCATGTAATCACCCATGAGCTGGTCCATGCCTTCATGTTCGACCTGTTCTTCGGGAAATCCATGGAATCCATCTTCTCCCAGCAGAGCCTGATGCAGCTACCGTTGTGGTTCGTGGAGGGGATGGCCGAGTACGAGTCGCGGGGCTGGGACCCCGAGACCGAGATGATAATCAAGGACCTGGCGCTAAACCAGCGACTGATCCCCATCCAGGAGCTGGATGGATACGGCGGGAGCTATTTCGTCTACAAAGAGGGCCAGGCCATCATCAAGTTCATAGTCGAGAGGTACGGTCGGCAGAAGATCGGCGAGATGTTCCATATGCTGAAATCCAGCCGCAGCATGGATAAGACCTGCAAGGCGCTTTTGGGCAGCAATGTCGAAAAGCTGTCGGAACTATGGCTCAAGGAGATGCACAAGACCTACTGGCCCTACCTGGCGGCCAAGAAGGAGATCCCGGATTTTGCCAAACAGCTGACAGAGCATGACGTTTTCAAGACAGGTTCCTATTTTAACCTGGCCCCCTGTTTTTCGCCCCAGGGTGACAAGATCGCCTACATCTCCGACCAGGACGGCCGGGCCGGGATTTACATCATCTCCAGCATCGACGGCCACCGCATCAAGCACCTGGTCAAGGGCGAACAGAACGCCCTGTTCGAGGCCATGCACCTGGCCTGGTTCCGGGGGGGCCTGACCTGGTCCCCGGACGGCAAGAAGCTGGCCTTTGCCGCCAAGTCCACCACCGGCGACAAGCTGTATGTGGTCCGGGTTGACAACGGGAAGGTGCTTAAAAAACTGGAATTTCCGCTGGACGGGATATATTATCCCAGCTGGTCGCCGGCCTCCGACAAGATCGCTTTCTGCGGCCTCAAGGACGGCCAGTCCGACCTCTACGTGGCGGATATCGCCGACAGTCACAACGTGGCCTACAGCCTGGAGCGGCTGACCGACGATCTGTACGATGACCGGGAGCCGGAATGGTCGCCGGATGGCCGGGAGCTGGTTTTCGTCTCGGACCGGCCCGGTGCGGAAAACGAAATATCTGGCGATACCCTGCATTTCGGAAGATACCGCTTATTTACTATGGATCCGGCCTCCGTAGGCATTACCTGCCTCACTCCGGAGGAGGATAAGGTCTCCCGGCCCAGCTGGTCGCCCAAAGGGATAGCCTATACCGCCATTCGTCAGGGGGTGAGCAATATCTTCGTGATCTCCGGGGACAGCACCCTGCAAGTTACCGATGCCATCACCGGCTGCCTGCAGTCCAAATGGTCCAGGGACGGCAGCAAGCTGGTCTTCATCGGGTATCATAAGACCGGCTGGAACATCTTCACCATCAAGAATCCGTTAGACAAGCTTCCGGAGATCGACAGCCAGAAGGTTTTCTTCTGGGCCTCGGCCGACACCAGCTGGTATCAGCCCAGGAAATTCGAACAGCCTGTGGCCGACAGCAACAGATATAAACCAGGCAAGGCCGGGACCAAATTCTCGGTGGACTGGGCCCAGGGATCCTTCAACTACAACACTTTAAGCGGGCTGGGCGGGCAGGCCGAGATCGTGGTCAGCGATGTGATGGGCAACCATCAGTTCTACTGGCTGTCGGACATGGTCATCAACCTGCAGAATTCGGATTATCAGCTGACCTATTTCTACCGCCCCCGGCGCTGGGACTACGGCATCAGCTACTACCAGTACCACAACTACTATCTGGCCTCCAACAACGATATCATCATCGAAAAGATCAACGGGGTCCAGGGAATACTCTCATACCCCTTCAATCGTTACCAGCGGATCGATTTCATGGGCAGTTGGAGCCATTACAAGGAGGAGTATTATTATTACTCGGCGCCCGACGCCAGCCTGAACGTGATCATACCGGCGGTATCCCTGGTGCACGACAATGTTCAGTGGTCCTATCACGGCCCCCGGGAGGGCCGGAGGGCCATAGCCGCGGTGGAGGCCAGCAGCCGGACCCTGGGCAGCGACCTGAATTTCGTCAATTATTTCACCGACATCCGGCAGTATTGGCCGCTTACCAAAAGGTCGGAATTCGCCCTGCGCCTGATGGGCGGAATATCCGAGGGGTCAGACGCCCAGTACTTCGAGCTGGGCGGGCCCTATAACTTGAGGGCCTATGATTACAACGAACTCGACGGCACCAGGATGGCCCTTTTGAATATGGAACTGAGGGTGCCTTTTGTGGACCGGATCCAGATGGCCATCCCGCCCATATCGTTCTACGGCATCCGGGGGGCGATGTTCTTCGACGTCGGGGCAGCCTGGTCCGACAACAAGCAGTTTCAGCTCTTCCAGAGTGATCCCAATGCCATGTTGAAAATGAAGGACCTAAAAGGGAGCCTGGGCACCGGGATCAGGATGATAATATCGCCCTTCATGATGAAACTGGATTTCTCCTGGAAGACAGACCTGTCCTCGATCTCCGACAAGGCCAGGATATCTTTCGTGCTGGGCAGCGAGTACTGATGCCGGTGAAGATAATCTCCGGAGAATTCCGGGGGAGGAACATCAACTGCCCGGAAGGCTGGGATGTCCGTCCCACCTCCAGCATGGCCCGGACGGCCATCTTCAACATCCTGCAGCAGGGCGGGGCCTGCCGCCGGGCCCTGGACCTTTACGCCGGATCGGGCGCCCTGGGCATCGAGGCCCTGTCCCGCGGGGCGGAATCGGTAGTGCTGGTGGAGAAGGGATATGGCCCGACCGAGGTCATAAGAGACAACCTGGCAGCTCTTAAGATATCCCACCGGGCCAAGCTATATCCCGGCGACGCTCTGGAATACTTAAGGAACTGCGGGGAGCAGTTCGATCTGATCCTGGCCGATCCGCCCTATCCCGACCGCTGCCTGCCGGACATCCTGGAGGCCGTGGAGCGGAGCAAAACCCTTAAAGATTACGGCACCCTGGTCATCCAGCACTCCCTGAAGGAAAATTCTCCGGAGATCTTTGGCGGACTGAAAAGGTGGAAGAACAAAACCTACGGCAAGACCCAGGTGAGCTTTTATCGTTATAATGGGGAGGAATGAAATGGGAAATCTGGCAATTTACCCGGGGACTTTCGACCCGGTGACCAACGGCCACCTGGATATCATCCAGCGCGGGTCGGAGATATTTGAAAGGATCATAGTGGCGGTGGCCTCCAGCCGGAATAAAGATCCCCTGTTCACCATGGAGGAGCGGGTGGAGATGCTCAAAAAGACCACGACCGAATATAAAGGGGTGGCGGTGGAATCCTTCGACGGGCTGCTGGTGGACTATGCCCGGATCAAGGGGGCCAGGGTCATCATCCGGGGCCTCCGGGCGGTGTCCGATTTTGAATATGAGTTCCAGCTGGCCCTGATGAACCGAAAACTGAATTCCGAGGTAGACACCTTCTTTGTGATGCCCTCGGAGAAATACGTATATTTAAACTCCGGCCTGATCAAGGAGATCTCCCGCATGGGCGGTGATATCTCATCCTTAGTGCCGGGGGAAGTGCTGAATAAATTAAAAGCGAAGTATCACAAATGCGTTTAGTAGACAAAGCAGAACTGGAGATCACCGCCGGGAACGGGGGCAAAGGAGCCATCAGTTTCCGCCGGGAGAAATTTGTCCCCAAGGGCGGCCCGGACGGCGGGGACGGAGGCAAGGGCGGCTCGGTGATCCTGGAGGTCAATCCCAATCTGGTGACCCTCCGGGATTTCAGGTATCAGCACCGGTTCAAGGCCGGGCCCGGTCAGAACGGGGCCTACAAAAAAATGTACGGGGCCAACGGGCCGGACTGCATCATCCAGGTCCCGCCCGGCACTCTGGTATACGACAAGGAAACCGGAGAACTGCTGGCGGACCTGATAGAGCCGGAGAGCCGGTTGGTGGTGGCCAAAGGGGGCATCGGCGGCCGGGGCAATGCCAAATTCGCCACCTCCACAAACCAGACCCCCCGGGTGGCCGAGAAAGGGCAGATAGGCGAAAGCAAAACTTTGTTGTTGGATCTGAAACTGTTGGCTGACGTTGGTTTGCTGGGGTTTCCCAATGCTGGAAAATCAACCCTGCTTTCCTGCCTGTCGGAGGCCAGGCCCAAGGTGGGCAACTATCCCTTTACCACCCTTTCGCCCAATCTGGGGGTGATGGAGCTGGAGGGCTTCAAGACCTGCACGGTGGCTGATATGCCGGGGCTGATCGAAGGGGCCCACCAGGGCAAGGGACTGGGCACCCGGTTCTTAAGACACGTGGAGAGGACCAAGCTGCTGGTCTATGTGATCGACGCCTCGGTGCCCGATCCCTGGAAGGAATACCGGGTACTGAAGGATGAGCTGATCGAATTCAACCCTGCTATTGCCAAAAGGCCGTCCCTGATGGTCCTTAACAAGATGGATCTGGTCAAGAAGAAACCATCCGCGCCCAAGGGATTAAAAGCCATTTATATTTCGGCCCTCAAGGCGGAGGGCATCTCCGAACTGAAAAAAGCCATTACCAAAGCATTGAGCAAGGTAAAAGATGACTGACCACCAGCTGACCGAGGCGGTGGAGCTGCTGAAATCCCGGGATGCCAAAAAGCGGATGACGGCGGTCGACATGGCGGCCGAACTGAATACCGCCGGTTCGGTGGCGCTTCTTATCAAGGCCATCCAGGACCAAAGCTGGAGCTTGCGGGAGTATGCCATCAAGAAAACAGCCCTGGCCGGGCATCAGGCCGTCCAGCCCCTGATCAGGTTGTTGCGAGACGGCGTCTGGTACACCCGGGCTGCGGCTTTGCAGGCTTTGGAGCTTATCGGGGACATTGTTGCTTTGAATGCCGTCATGGGGCTCTGCAAAGATCCCAACCGCAGCGTGTCCGAGGCCGCCCGCCAGGCGGTCAGCGTCCTGACCGGAAAGACTGAGATGGGCGCACTGCTGGCCCAGGTGGAAAAGATGAACTCCGAACAGCGCGGTATTTTGATCAGCCTGGTATCCGAATCCAACGCCAACCTGGCGGAAAGCCTCAAGGCCCATATGGCCGGCCTCCCGACCTATGCGGCATCCGGCGTATTCTCCTCGGCTGATGAGCCCGATATGGCCGAGAGACTGCAGGGACTAAGGCGCGAGATAAAAACCATATTAAGGCAGAGTGGCAGGGACGGCAATGAAGACGCATGAGGAATTACTTTGGTGGCTGCGATTGCAGTCAGTCAAGGGAGTCGGCTCCATCAAGTTCAACGAACTGATCAGGGTTTTGGGCGATCCCCAAAAGGTATTTGATTCCGACGACTCTGTTTTGGCAGAGATCCCCAAGATAGACGCCAGGATCATTCAGGAGATACGAAGCTTCAAGCCCGTTCCGGGCTATGCCGAGGAACAGTTGGAGAAGGCCGATAAGCTGAGGACCGATATCCTGACCATAGACGACCCGGAATATCCGGAAAATCTTAAAAATTTCATAGATGCTCCGCCAATTTTGTTTGTTAGGGGCTCCCTGAAAAGCTCCGACCAGCGAGCGGTGGCCATAGTCGGCTCCCGCAATGCCACTACCTACGGCAA
This sequence comes from Candidatus Edwardsbacteria bacterium, assembly GCA_018821925.1. Classification (NCBI taxonomy): domain Bacteria; phylum Candidatus Edwardsiibacteriota; species Candidatus Edwardsiibacteriota bacterium. The sequence goes on along the minus strand of JAHJLF010000029.1, from coordinate 10,019 downwards.
GAACACCTCTTCGGGGATGGCCCGGGAGCTGGCTTTGGCAGGGATCACGGTGGTCAGCGGAATGGCCCGGGGCATCGATTCGGCGGCCCATCAGGGGGCGCTGAGCGCCGGGGGCAGGACCATCGCCGTGCTGGGCTGCGGGGTGGATATCGTTTACCCGGCCGAAAACAAAAAGCTCCGGGATTCCATCATGGAGAACGGGGCGTTGATCTCGGAATATCCCATTGGGGAGAGACCCCTGCCGGCCTATTTCCCCAACCGCAACCGGATCATCACCGGGATTTCGCTGGGGGTGCTGGCGGTGGAGGCCAGGGAGGACAGCGGGGTGTTTTCCACCGTTCGTTGGGCGGCCGAACAGGGCCGGGAAGTTTTTGCGGTGCCCGGCCCCATTACCTCGGCCACCAGCGTTGGCCCCAACCAGCTGATAAAGCAGGGGGCAAAGATAGTCCTTAATGTAAGTGACATTCTGGAGGAGTTGAAGCTATCGGGCCCCGATAAAATGCCTCCCAAAGAAACCCTTCCCAAAATAGAACTGGATGGCGATGAAGGCTCGGTGTTTGCCGGCCTGGCCGATGATCCCCGGCATATAGATACCATCGCCGAAACGATAAAGCGAAGTCCAGCCGACACCCTGCGGATACTTTTTACGCTGGAGATGAAGGGTTTGATAAAACAGATGCCGGGAAAGATGTTCGTGAGGGTATGATCAATCATTTAGGAGCATGATGGGTTTTATTAAAAACACAGCGAAACTGCCGGTAATCTACGGTCTGATCGGGGCAATGGCCGGTTACCTGTTACTTCATCCGGCCGCAATGTTCATCCATCAATATTATTACAATAAAACGCTTAGCTGGGAATTCTTACGGGTGTCATTTTCCCGGGAGCATCTTTATATGTCATTTTATTTTATGGCGCTGAGCGCCCTGGCCGGGGTGCTGTTCGGTATACATCCCCAACGGATGTCCAGATTGCTGGCCAGGGTCAAACGCCTGTCAATCACCGACGACCTGACAGGGGTATACAACCGGCGGTATTTTTTCCAGAGGTTCAAGGATGAGCTGGAACGATCGGCCAGATACGGCCGGCAGACGGCTCTGCTAATGCTGGACATAGATTATTTCAAGCATTATAACGATATTCACGGCCATCAGATGGGGGATTCCCTTCTGAAGAAACTGGCCCGGCTGCTGAGCATCTCCATCCGCCAGCCGGATTTCATCGCCCGTTACGGCGGCGAGGAGTTCGTGGTGGTGGCCCCGGAGACCGACCGGGAGAAGGCCGTGAAGCTGGCGGAGAAATTGAGGGCCGCTATAGAAAAGCATCCCTTTTTAATGAGGGAGAGCCAGCCGGACGGCAAGATCACCATCAGCATCGGGGTGGCAGTGTTTCCCGAGGATGGCCAAACCGTGGATGAAATGGTCAGCAAGGCCGATGCCGCTTTGTATATCGCCAAGGATCTGGGTCGGAACAAGGTGGTCTCAGGCTGATTAAATTACTGGAAAAGATATGACCAAGATATCATTAATAAAATGCCGTTCCTATCAACCGGATGAGATCAGGGCCGCCGTAAGGCGGTCGCTGGATCTTCTGGGCGGCATCTCCGCTTTCGTAAGGCCTAGCCAAAAGGTGCTGATCAAGCCCAATATGCTTTCCTATCATCATCCCGATAAGGCCATAACCACTCATCCGGCATTTCTTGAGGCGGTTATAGAATTAGTCAAGTCCGCCGGAGGTATTCCGGTGGTGGGCGACAGTCCCATAGGTTCGGCTCGGCACATCGAAGAATACTGGAAGGTAACGGGATTCTATGAGGTCTGCAAAAGACAGGGAGCGGAGTTGGTGGCCTTCGAAAAATCAGGCGTCCACAAGAAACCGTTTAACGGTCGGAATTATCACCTAGCCAAGCCGGTGCTGGACGCCGATGTGATAATCAACCTTCCCAAGCTCAAGACCCATAATCTGACCTTGCTGACCTGCGCAGTGAAAAACATGTACGGGGCAGTACCCGGGTTGAACAAATCCATGTATCATCGGGAGGCGCCCCTGCCCATGGATTTTTCAAAATTGCTGCTGGACATCTATACCCTGGCCAAGCCACAGCTGAACATCGTCGATGCAATCATAGGCATGGACGGCAACGGGCCATCAGCCGGCGATCCCAAACCCATCGGGATGATTATGGCCGGAGAGGACGGCGTGGCCATAGACTGCCTGGCGGCCCACCTGCTGGGAATGGACCCCATGAAGGTGCCGACCAACCTTTTAGCCCGGAAATTCAATCTGGGCGAGACCCATCTTAAGAACATCGAAATGCTGGGCGACGCAATCGAGGTGAGAAAAGATTTCAAATGGCCTCCCACTTGGGCCTACTCATTCATCCCGTCATTTTTGGCCAAGCATTTGGCCAAGCTTTTCTGGATACGGCCGGCTATTGATCCAGCCAAGTGCGTCAACTGCGGGGCCTGCGTGGAAAGCTGTCCTACCAGTGCCATATCGTCCAGCGAACCGACGCCGGTTTTCAATTATAAGCTTTGCATCAATTGCCTGTGCTGCCAGGAGATCTGTCCCCAGCATGCGGTATATCGTCAACGAAGCCTGATAGCGAAACTGGTCCGATGATGAGTACCATAAAACTGAAACATCGGCTGGAATATGCTCTGCTGGCATCATTGGGACTGATGGCCCGTACGATATCCGATAAGGTTGCAGCGTGGGCCGGAGTTCGGTTGGGCGATATGACATTCGATGTTTTCAGGCTCCGCCGAATGGTGGCGCTGGATAATCTGACCAAGGCCTTTCCTGAAAAACCCCCTGGTGAGATCAAGAATATCGCCGGGAGCCTGTATCGTAATTTGGGAAAGAACCTGCTGGAATTCTTAAGGTTTCCCAAACTGTCCGGCGAAGACATAAAAAACAAGGTGAAATTCATCGGGCAGGAGCACTTGGACCAGGCTATCAAAGGCGGCAAAGGGGCCTTGCTTATCAGCAGTCATTTCGGTAATTGGGAGCTTTGTTCTTCATCCATTGCGGCTTACGGATATCCCCTCTCGGTGGTGGTCTATGAACAGCATAATCCCCTGACCGACCAGATGATGAACAATATCCGCCGGGCCAAGAATCTCGATGTGATATTCAAGCCGGACGCTCCCCGGGCCATATTGAAAGCCCTGGCCCGGAACCGATTTGTGGCCATATTGATCGATCAGGATGCCGGGCAGGACGGGGTGTTCGTGGATTTCATGGGGCGGCCGGCAGCCACCGCCAAAGGACCGGCAGTATTCGCTATCAGGACCGGCGCACCGTTGTTGCCCGGAGTGATAGTCCGACAGGATGATGGCGGACATATCTGCTATATCGAGCCGCCGATCTATGCCGATCCGGCAAATGACAAGGAACAGGAGACGTTGAGGCTGACCGCCTTGGTCACCCAGGCCATGGAAAAGTACGTCAGGAAATATCCCGATCACTGGTACTGGGTACACCGCCGATGGAAAACCCAACCCAAGCAAAAGGATCATTCAAGATGAAACAACTTATATATGCCATTACTCTATTCCTATTGATGACCGGTTGTGCCAAGAAGACCGAAAATGATTCCAGCGGTGACACTCCGATAGACACTTATCGCCAGGGTATAGACCGGGCCCAGGAGGTAAAGCAGAAATCCGATGAACGGGCTAAAAACATTGACTCCATATCCCAGGGGGATCAATAATAATTGTCATGATTTTTGAAATATTATGCCCATAAAAGTATTACCCATAGACATAGTCAACAAGATCGCCGCCGGGGAGGTGGTGGAACGTCCGGCATCGGTGGTCAAAGAGCTGCTGGAGAACAGCCTGGATGCCGGGGCCTCGGCCATCGAAGTGGAGATCAGCCATGGCGGGCTGCAGCTGATCAGGGTTTCCGACGACGGCAGCGGGATGGGTCCCGAGGATATGCGCCTGAGCCTGGAGCGCCACGCCACCAGCAAGATCACCGGCTATGATGATCTGTTGTCCATCGCCAGTTACGGGTTCCGGGGCGAGGCCCTGCCCAGCATCGCCTCGGTCTCCCGGCTGACAATGTTATCCCGTCCGGAGGGGGCAGCTTCAGCCTGGGTGATAGAATGCGACGGCGGGCGCATTGCCTCCCAAAAGGAGAGCGCCGGAAATAGGGGCGCCACGGTAACGGTGGAGGAGTTGTTTGCCAATGTTCCTGCCCGGAGAAAATTCCTCAAAGCGGAGATGACCGAGGCCCGCAAGGCGGCCGATGAGGTGGTCAGCCAGGCCCTGGCCAATCCCAAGGTTTCCTTCCGGCTGGTGATAGACGGAAAGATGAGTTTCGATTATCCCGCTGGACCGCTGGAACAGCGGCTGGAGGATATCCTGACGGCAGAGGTTTTTCACAGCATGCTGCCCATAGATTTTGGTCAAAGGCCCTTGGTCGTCAAAGGATTTGCTTTAAGTCCGGAGAAACTGCTGGCCCGGCGCCGGGACCAGTATCTGTTCGTGAACGGCCGGCGGGTGTCCGATCGACTGGCGGGATCGGCCATCTACCGGGGTTACGGCCCCAGCCTGCTGGGCCGCCATCCGTCCTATGTGATCTTTCTGGAGATCTCGCCCCGGCAGGTGGATATCAATGTCCATCCGGCCAAGCGCGAGGTGCGGTTTCGCGACGACGGACTGGTGTTCAACACCGTTCGTTCCGCCATCCACCGGGCGATGTTCCAGGAGCAGGGCGCTCCGGATAATTTATCGCCAGGCAGCTTGGGCGGTTTCTTTGGAACTGATGATCGGCAGTATCACGGCAAAGAGGGCCTGACCCCGGAAGATAAAAAAGCCGTATACCAATTGTACGGATCGGAGGAGCCGAAAGCTATCGGCGAACTCTTCGGCGTCGCCGAGCCTCGATCCGAAAATGTTTCCTTAGTCAGCTACTGGCAGGCCCATAACCGGTACATCTTTGCCGGGATCAAGAACGGCATCATAATGGTGGACCAGCATGCCGCCCATGAACGGATACTTTTTGAAGAACTTTTAAAATCCCGGGAGAGAAGGCTATCCCAGCAGTTGCTTTTCCCGGTTTCGATGGAGTTGAATCCCTCGCAGAAGATAGCCTTTGAGCAGTTTCAGGATATCTTTTCTTCATTCGGATTCGACATTAAACAATTCAGCGGGAACACCATAGTCATCGAGGGCCTGCCGGCAGCGGCCGGCGACCGGGTGGAGGGAGAGGAACTGATCAGGAACATTCTGTCCGACCTCTGCCAGAATCCGGCTGTTTCGCTGGAGCCGGCCGAGAAGCTGGCCATGTCCTTTGCCTGTCATGCTGCCGTCAAGGCCGGCCAGCCGCTTTCCCAGGAGGAGATGAACCGGCTGATAGACCGACTGTTTGCCACCAGTTCGCCCTATCTCGATCCCCACGGGCGCCCGGCGGTGATCAGGCTGACCCTGGACGACCTGGAGCGGAGATTCGGCCGGATATGAGGCCGGTGATGGTCATCGCCGGGCCGACCGCAGTGGGAAAAACCAGAGTGGCGTTGGATCTGGCTGAAAAGATGGGTGCCGAGATAATCTCGGCCGACTCCCGGCAGGTTTATAAATACCTTGATATAGGCACCGCCAAGCCCTCAAAATCCGAAAGGCAAAAGGCTAAGCATCATCTAATAGATTTTCTGGAGCCCGATGCAATTTACAGCGCCGCCCGTTTTGCAGTCGATGCCCGGGCCGTAATGGACCGGCTTGATGAACAGGGTAAAAGGTATGTCATTGCCGGGGGCTCCGGCTTGTATCTAAAGGCCCTTATCGAGGGCCTGTCACAGATCCCTTCGGCCGATGAGAATGTCCGACGGGAATTGGATTCGCTTCTGGCGGCCAAAGGCAAGGGAGCATTATATGAAATGCTTAAAGAGATCGATCCCGAATCCGCCCAAAGATTGAAACCCAACGATGCCGTCCGGACGATCAGGGCCATCGAGGTATTCAAGCTCTCCGGCATAAAAATGTCGCAGTGGCAGAAGAAGGATCGGATCAAGGATAAGCGCCGCTACCGGCTGGTGGTGCTCAACCGGGAGCGCGATTCGCTCTACCGCCGGATAGAGGCCAGGGTGGATCAGATGATAACACAGGGGCTGTTCGAGGAAACAGCCAAAGTACTTAAGATGGGTTATTCTCCGGATAGCAACTCGCTTAATACGGTGGGATATAAAGAAGCCATAGCTTTTATCAATGGAGTAATGGACCGGAATACTGCGGCCAGCCTCATCAAACAGAATACCAGGCGCTATGCCAAAAGGCAGATGACCTGGTTCCGCGGGATGACCCAGGCGGAATGGCTGGATGTTGACAAAAGAGGCCGCCTGGAGAAGATCGCCGAAGAACTGAGTCAATAAATATTCAAGAAAGACGAATTGAAATTTAGCAGAAACATCATATCGCTGATATTTATTCTGGCAGTTTGGAATTCTTTTGTCTTTGCCGGATTACTGCCATTGAACGGGGATTGGCGCTTCTTGCAAACAGCTCATTTCAAGGTATACTTCCAGCCCGGCCAGGAGCAGTATGCCCAAAAGGTGGCCAATAAAGCCGAGGATGTCCATGTTGAATTAGTGGGATTTTTAAAGTGGCTACCCTACGGACACACCAATATCATTGTGGCCGATCATACCGATATCGTTAACGATTATGCCACCCCTCTTCCCAAAAGGACCATAATAATCTATCCCGCCCAGAATGTCGGGGATCGGAATAATTTCGGGGACTGGCTGTACGAAGTGCTGGTCCATGAATATACTCACGTTCTTCAGATGGACATGCAGAGCGGCATCCCTGCCGGATTCAACTCCCTGTTCGGCAGGGTTTTTTTGCCCAATATATTTCAGCCCCTGAATCAGATCGAGGGGCTGGCGGTATACTCCGAGACCCAATACACCGATTTCGGCCGCAACCGCTCGGCCCTGACAGAAGGGATGCTGCGCGCTGCGGTTTGCGATAAGAAATGGATGCCGTTAGACCGGGTCGGGGTAGCCTCGCCCTGCTGGCCCCGCGATGCTTCCTACATCTACGGCGGCAAGTTCTACGAATATCTGGCGGATAAGTACGGCCCCAAAAAACTGGCGTTATATCAGCGAAAGCACAGTAATCTAGTGTTGCCATTCATGCAGAATTATCCGGCCAAAAATGTTTTCGGGAAAAGTTTTCCGGATCTGTGGGCTCAGTGGAAAAGATATTCTTTTAAACATTACTCTGCGCAGATAGACACCATTAGGGACTCGGGCTTGACCGATTTCCGGCAGTTGACCGATGATGGTTTTGACAAATCTTCCTTGACTCCCTCGCCGGATGGCAAGTATCTGGCCTATATCGAAAGCAACAGCCATCGCCATCAACAGACCGGTTTGAGGCTGTACGGTATTACAAAAGCAGAATCCCGGACCATCGACCAGGGTATCTTTCTGGGCTCTATGCAATTCAGTTCTGACGGGAGATATTTGGCCTACGGAAAGATGGAGTATTCTGGCGCTGGTGAAAAATTATACGGCGATATTTATATCTATGATATGGAAAGCCGTAAAACCAAAAGGATCACCCATGGCCTGCGGGCCAGGGATCCGGCCTTTTCCCAAGACGGAAAACGTATTTATTTTGTAACTTCCAAGATGGGTCAAAATGCCCTGGCGGTCATGGATATACAGACCAGCCGGGTGGAATATCTGACAGAATTCGATGAGACCCAGCTATTCAGCCATCCGGCGGTGTCTCCCAATGGCGAAATGATCGCCCTGGCGGTGTGGCAGGATGGGGGCTATCAGGACATCTATCTTTATGACATCGCTAAAAAGGAATGGCAGGCTTTGATGGCCGACCGAGCTCAGGATATAACACCGGCCTGGTCTGCTGACGGTAAATACTTGTATTTTGCTTCGGATCGTTCCGGGGTGTGGAATATTTTTAAATATGACCTTCAGGTTGGAGCCATATCCAGGAGAACCAATGTTATTGGCGGGGCACTCAACCCGGCAGTTTCTGGCAATGATTTATATTTCTTAAATCTCGGTTCAAGGGGATACGACCTGGCGACAACAGAAATATCCGATACAATCTATTATGAAAATACAGCCTACATTGATACAACGGCATTTGCCGAAATATCCACCGATACCGCCAATTATCCTTCTGCAATATACCGGCCTTTCAAAACCCTGCTCCCGTTCTTTTGGTTTCCCACGGCCTCAATTGATGAAAAGGGAGGGGCGTTGGGAGTTGCCCTGATTGGCGCGGACGACCTGATGGCCAAATCTTATACTGCCATGTTCATCCCCAGCTTCAACTCGCAAAGGTTTTATTACGACATTGCCTACTCTGATGCCGGCCGGAGCCTGGCCTACAGCCTGCGTTTTTCCGACAACGCAACATCAACTTGTGTCAGTATTGGAAGTAAAGATATTACTTATTACCAAAGGGAGCAAAAACAAAGCGTCCAGCTTTATTATCCCATAGCCCGGTCAAACCAGACAATTGCCGCGGCTGTGGCCTATTATCACACCAATTACACCGGATTGAATGATGAGATATTTGCGATCAACCCCTACTGGGAGGGACATCTGGCGCGGTTGCAATTAAATCTTAGCTTTGTTAATGCCCAAAAATATGCCTTTTCCATCAGCCCGGAGAAGGGCCGTGGAGTTTCTTTGGAATCGAGGCTGTACCGACAATATCTGGGGGGCGAGCTGAACCAAGCCTGGCAGGGATTTACCTGGTCCGAATATCTGCCGATGCCATTCCGCCATCATGTGCTGATGGGCAGGGTAATGGCCGGGGCCTGGGGCAAGGGAGGCTATGTCAACGAGGACATCCCCGACATGCAGCCCAGGGGCATAACGGAGGATATTTACGGGAGATACCAGGCCCTGCTGACGGCCGAATATCGCTTTCCGTTGTTATATGTGGAACGGGGATTTTCTACCTGGCCCTTCTATCTCAAGAACATCAGCGGGGCCTTGTTGGTGGAAGCCGGCACGGCAGCCGATAAATACCGGCGTTTAAGCTATAATGATTCCCGCCAGTGCCTGGGTGCGGAGATAACTTCCCAGTGGCTTTTCTCATATGCGGCACCGTTCAAGATCATCTTGGGAGTATATCACCTTCCGAAGGAAAAAGAATCCCAAATCATGTTAAAGATGGGCACGGATCTCTTATGGTAGTCCGCAGATCATACATAATTATTGCCCTTACCGTTCTGACGGGCTGGTTGTCGTTGGCGACGGCGGAAAAGGTCAAGATCACCATAGATGGCAATGAGAGTTTCCCCTCGCGCAAGCTGAGGACGGTGGCCAACCTTAAACTGCCGGATAACAAGTTGGATAGCGACAGCCTGGAGCAGTCAATTTACCGGTTGCGGTCTTTCTACCGGAGGAACGGTTTTGCCGATACGGAAGTGGAATATATGATCGACAGCTGCAGCCTGCCGGGCACTACCGAAATAAAACTGGTGGTCACCGAAGGCGTCAGATATTATGTGGATAGAATAGATTTTAGCGGGAGTCGGAAAATTTCCGCCGGGGTATTGAGCCAGGCCATAGCCAATAAGATTCGAAGGCCCTTGAATTTCGAAGATCTGGGGCAGGACGATTTCGGTTTGATGCTGTTATATGCCGATCATGGTTATATCTATGCCGAGGTGGATCATGACCTGGAATTCCAAAACGGACACCAAGCGATCATCACCTATCAAATCAAGGAAGGACCCCAGGTAGGTATTTCCCGGATCGCTTTAACCGGCAATGTTCAGGTGAAGGAAAAATACGTTCTGAACACCATCCGGATGTCCCCGGGCGATGTTTTCAGCCGGAGCCAGTTGATAAAAAGCCAATATCTGCTCCAAGCCACCGACCTGTTCCGGGTGGTTGCTGTTTCTCCCGGGGAGATCGATTCCCTGGCCAATGAAATCGCGGTGGATATCCGACTGGTGGAAAAGCCCCGGCGATTGTTCGAGACCAGCATTGGCTACGGCAGCGGCGACGCGGTCAGGCT
>JAHJLF010000028.1 GCA_018821925.1 Candidatus Edwardsbacteria bacterium | reverse complement strand
ATTTACTATCAAAATAAATGTATAAAAAACACCGAACCTAAAATTTCAGTTCGGCGTCGTCTGGTTCTCGGTAATTATACTCTAAAATCACTCGATTTTCAAACCCTCGACCCCGATTATCTGCCATTTCTTGTGTTTTTTCAGTTTCAGCGTCAGCAGGGCCGGATTGCCGAAAGAGCCCAAAATGAATCCCTGCTCGCCTCCCCGGCCCACCAGGACGATAACCCCGATGGTGTCTATGGCCTCATTACCGTTGACGTAAACCCTCTGATCGTCCAAAATGACCTTGGCCTTTTCGAACTCCCGGAAGAACAGGGTTAAACTGGTGTCCACTTTGGGCTTGTCGAAGGGATCACAATAGAAATCGGGGGCAATGTTGTCCAGGATCAGCGCCTTGTTCTTGGTCAGAAAGGCCTTGGTGGTCCGCTCCACGACGGCCTTGACCCTTGCTTTGGGGCTCAGCCAGCCGTTGTATACTATGGCAAAGATGATGAGAGCCATCAGCACTGCTGCGGCCAGGATCATCCGGGTTTTATCTACTTTAAACATTCTTCTATCTTCTTGGTGTATTCATTCACCAGCTCCTGGGCCCGGTTTTGATCGTCGGCCTCGGCGTTGATATGGAACAGCTCCCGGTTGGGGTCGGGCAGCACCTGCACCCAGTCCCGTCCGTAAAAAAGTTTGATGCCGTCAATGAACTGCTTCTCCGGATGGTCCTTGGTCTGCTCCATCAGGGTGCGCAGCACCAAGCCCTTCTTGCTCCATGGACAGGGGATGTTCTTCTTGACCATGTGGCTCACAGGGATCTCATCCGTAATGCTCCCCAGTTTACTGCCGGTTACCGCCATCAATTCCAGTATCTTGGTGATGGACAGCATGGCGTCGAAGGCCGGCTGGAACTCGGGAAAAATATAGCCGCCCCGGCGGCTGGCCACAAAGGCCACGGTCTCGCCGGCGGCCTCCTCGATCAGCGACCGGTTGTCTATCCGGCTGCGCTTGACCCTCACCTGGTACTTTTCTGCCATTTCCTCGATGGCCCGCGAGGCCGTCACCGGCACCGCCAGTTCCTTGATCTTCCGGCTCTTCATCACCAGCAGGGAGACCGCCGCCAGGGCCTGATCCTCGTCCATTATTTTTCCCTGCTCGTCCACCAGGTAGACCCGCTCGGCCCCGCTGTCCAACAGGAAGCCCACATCGGCCTTTATGGATTGCACCATCTGGGACAGCCTCTGCTGGGCGACGACGAAATCATCCCCGCTCTTGGTTAGCTTCTCGGGGTTTTCAAAGGCGTTCAGGGCCACCACTTCGATGCCCAGCTCCCCCAGAATGGAGGGAAATATGTTGGCCGCCGCGCCGTAGGCGTAGTCTATCACCACCTTGTATTTGGCCTCCCGGATGGCCTGGGTGTCGATGTATGACAGCAGGCCCTCCCGATAGCCCTCCATCACCCGGTGGGGAAATTCTATCACCCCGGTATCCTCGGGCTCGGCCCGGGCGAAATCCTCCCGCAAAAACATCCGTTCCAGGTTCTTGATCTTGCCGGCCGGGAGGTCCTTGCCGTCCTTGTCGAAGAAGATGATGTCCACCATCTTGGGATCGAAGGGCGATTTACGGGTATGCAATCCCCCCTGCTCCCCGCCGGACTTGAGTTGATAGCGGACGATGGGGATGGGCAGGGCCCGCAGTTCGTGGACCTTGACCCCGGCCGAAAGAAGCCCGGATATCACCGCCCGGTTGATCATCCGGCTGACCGGGTGGCTGTCCCGGCTGGTCAGCACCACCGATCCCTTGCCCAACAGGGCTCCGTAGGCCGCCCCCAGCTTGGCGGCGAACTCCGGGGTCATCTCCATGTTGGCCAGCCCGGTCACCCGGGGCCCGGCAAAGAACTCCTTGAACCAGCGGTCGCCCCAGATCAGGCTGGAGGTCAGCACCGCCTGGTCGTCCACCGACTTTCCCGGCCACACCTTGACATTGGCGCTGACCCGGGCCTGGCTGCCTATTTTCACCTGGCTGCTGAGGATGGCGTGTTCTTCGATCACCGCCTGGCTGCCGATCTCCACCCCATCGCAAATGATGGCCTCCTCGACCCGGGCCTTATCGCCGATCCGGCAGCCGGACCAGATGATGGAATGCTCGATGAAAGCATCTTCGCCTATATGACAGTCATCGCCTATCACCACGTCGTGCAGGTGAGTCCCCTGGCCGACCGTAACGTTCTTTCCCATGATCACCGCTCCGGTCAGCCGGGAATTTTTGGCATTGATATTGGAGCCCTTGCCCACCCAGACATCCTTGCCGATCAGGTTCAAGCGGTCGCCCTCGATGTCCACCCGGACCTCGCCCTTCAGGGCGTCCAGGTGGGCCTGGCGGTACTCGGTGATATTGCCGATGTCCCGCCAGTAGCCGTTGGTGATGCAGCCATAGAGCGGCTTGTTCTGGGACAGGATCAGCGGAAAAAGGTCCTGGGAAAAATCGAATTGCTTTTTACGGGGGATCAGGTCGAAGATCTCCGGCTGGAAGACATAGATCCCGGTGTTGATGGTATCGGAGAACACCTGGCCCCAGGTGGGTTTTTCCAGGAAGCGATTGATCTTGTCGTCCTGGTCGGTGATCACTATCCCGTACTCCAGGGGATTGGCCACCCGGGTCAGGGTGATGGTGGCCAGGGCCTTCTTTTTATTGTGAAAGGCGATGATCCCGCCCAGGTCGAAGTCGGTCAGCAGGTCGCCGGAGATCACGATGAACGGCTCCTTTAAAAGCTCCCGGGCCATGCCCACCGCCCCGGCGGTGCCGTAGTCGGCGTCCGGGCGGAGGTAATCTATCTTGACCCCGAAATCGCTGCCGTCGCCGAAATAATCCGAGATGCTCTCCGCCTGGTGGAACAGCAGGGCCGCCATCTCGGTGATCTGGTGCTCCTTCAGCAGCATTATGATATGCTCCATCATCGGCCGGTTGACCACGGGCACCATCGGCTTGGGTATCTTGCAGGTCAGCGGCCGCAAGCGGGTGCCGAAGCCCCCGGCCATGATGATCGCCTTCATCGCTGCTTCCCTTCGGATATATTTTCCCGGTCCCGGGCCGTAGCGTCAAAGATTTTTTTCATCAGCTCGGCATCCCTCTCCGGCAGTTCCTGTTTTCTTCGTCCCATCACCATTCGGCTGGTGGCCAGGGCTTTCTCCAGTTTGTGGTCGTGGAACTTGTCGCTGCATCCCCAGCTGAAGGACGGCAGGTATTTTTTCACCGGCCCGCCGAAGATGTTGCAGCCGATCCCCACCACCGCGCCGGTGTTGATCATGGTGCCGATGGCGGTCTTGCTGTGGTCGCCGATGAAACAGCCCGCCTTGATCCGGCCGGAGTCCACATATCTTCCGTTGACCCAGACGGTGATATTGCCGTAATTGTTCTTGAGATCGGAGTTGCAGGTCTGGGCCCCCAGGTTCACCCAGCTGCCTATGTAGCTGTGCCCCAGAAATCCGTCGTGGTGCTTGTTGGAGAAATCCATGATCACTGTTTCCTCTATCTCGCCGGCCAGCCTGCAGCCCTGCCCGGCGGAAACTCCGGGGCGGAGCTTGGCCCCATCTATCAAAGCATCGGGCCCGATATAGCAGGGGCCTTCGATACGACTGAAGGGCCGGATGACCGCCCCGGCCTCGATGATCACCGGCCCCTGCCGGGTGTCTATCACCACTCCCGGCTCGATGACGGCCTTGGCGGATATCTTCAGATCGCTGCGTTTCCCCAGCAGGTATGACCCTTTGGGCAAGGGATGAGAGCTGCTCTTGAAATAACCGGCATCGTTCGCTATGGCCGGGCCGTTATGATCCACCATCTCCCACAGATGACGGAATAATTTAGCCGAAGATGATATCTTTCTGGCCCCTTCGGCCAGTTTCAATAGAATGCTTTCATCCGGGTCTGAGGATAATATTTTCCCGATGCCCGGCGCATCATCCAGTTTCAGTGCGGCGATGAAACCGTCGCCGGTGACCGCCGCCTTCCCCTTGGTTTTCAGCAGAGCGGACAGGTCCTTCTGGGAGATGAAGGCCCGCCCGTTAACCAAGAGCACCGGCCCCTTGGCCACTGATAGAGCCGTGGAGAACATGCCTCTTTCCCGTTTCGTCCATTGGTGAACGATTGCGGACTTGACGCCTTTCTCCAGCCGCTGTTTAAGTGAAAAAGCCCCGCACCTTAAATCCCAGACTGGCCGGAGATAGGTCAGGGGATAAAGCTCGGGATACAGATGATCCTCGTATAAGATGATATTATGCATTTGATTGATCACCATCGGGTTAATAGATGATTAATAATAGCCTAAATCAAAGACGCTTGTCAACAGGATATGCCAGCTCCTTTATTTTGGATAACACCCAGTCGTTCTTATTGACAACCTCTTCGTTGGCAAAGCGAATGACCTTTATGCCGTATTGGTTGATTATCTGATCCCGGAGTTTGTCGTAGTCCTTCTGTTCTTCGTGTATTCCGCCGTCTATTTCTACCACCAGATTAAGTTCTTCGCAATAAAAATCAGCTATGAAGCCATGTATGATCTGCTGTCGCCTGAAATGAAGCCCCATGAATCTATCTGTTTTAACCGCATTCCAAAAGCATTTCTCGGCCAAAGTCATATTCCTTCGCATCCATTTGGCCAATTCTAATTTATTGGACTTAACCTTTTGTAAACGTATTAATCCGCTGGGCATGCTAACGCCTTTCGTTTCGACCTAACCCCTGCCCCTTCCCCATAGGGAAGGGGGGCTAAAAAGTCCCTTCCCTGGAGCCTGTCCTGAGTTGTGCATATATAAGGCTAGCGAAAGGATGGAAGGGATTTAGGGTTAGGTACCCTCCACTACCTTTAT
>JAHJLF010000027.1 GCA_018821925.1 Candidatus Edwardsbacteria bacterium | reverse complement strand
ATTATATGGATGCTAGTACTAAAAAACCTATAAAGTTAGTGAAAGATTTAATAATAGACGAAAGAACGTTATGTTTTTCGCCCGATGGTTATAAAATTGGCTTTGTTGGCTGGTATGAAGATGGTAAACATCTAAACGATATTGTTCCACAAATTTATATTTATTATATGGAAAACAAATTTCTCTATCAAGCCACCCGCTACCAAACAGGTTATAATGGCTACGGGATAGCAACCCCAATATTATATTTTTCTTGGGGTAAAAACAGTGATCAAATTTTATTTTTTTATAATCCGAATGACGGCAAAATAAATAAAGAGTTCAATGTTTTAAACTTAAATACTTTAAAAACAGAAACGCTACCAATGCCAACAGTAGGCAGATTTGGTATCGGATATATATCTGACTGGTCATATAATAATGAATATTTCGCTTTGTGTGATTTGTATGATTTATATTTATATGAATTTAAGGTCAATAAATGGCGAAGGCTTACTGATAATAAAGAACGGGACATTGAAGATATTTTATCGTGGACAAAAGATGGTTCGAAACTGTTATATAAGTATTATAATTATGAAAAAACATTTTTATATGATGTTTTAGAAAATAAAGAAATTGAGTTAAAATATTATCTGCAAAATATCAAATGGATGAACAAAGAGAAAGGATTGTATTTCATAAAATACGATTCGATTATAACCGTTAATAAAAAATATGGTAGAAGATGGATGCCCAATTTATATATATTGAACAATATGTTTGAAAATGAAATGCCGTTATTGGTTAAAGAAGATATTTATAATTATACATTGATAAACGATTCAACTATTGTGTTTGTTGAAAAATATGGAAAACAACAAAACTGTTTGTGTGCATATAATATATATACAAAAAAACAAATTATATTAGCTGATAAAAAATATAAACCTGAAAATCCTATAGGATATTATAAGCAGTAATAATTGCAGTGAATTATAATATTTAAAAACCAAGAATTAAAAAAACGAAGGAATATCATGCCAAAGAAAAATTATGGACTGACATTATTGGGTAAAAAGGTCACCAAGCCCAGCGGCAAACTGGAGGCCTTTCCCAACAAGTATCCCAAGCGTGATTACCAGGTGGTGTTGGAATCGGCCGAGTTCACCGCGGTCTGCCCCATCACCGGGCAGCCGGACTTCGGGACCATCACCGTAAATTACATTCCGGATAAGCTGATCATCGAATCAAAATCCCTAAAACTCTACCTGTGGTCCTTTCGCAATCAGGGTATTTTCCACGAAGAGGCGGTCAATAAAATACTGGATGACATCGTCAAAATCGCCAAGCCGCGGCGCTGCGAAGTAACCGGGTTCTTCAATGCCCGGGGAGGTATTGCTATTAATGTAAGCGCCAGCTATAATTGCGAGGACAAATAAATTCTTACCACCCCATCGTCCCCTCCTTGATCAAGGAGGGGATATAAGGGTGGTCTATAATTGTAAAGCTAAGCAATCCAAGCTTTGGATCGCTTCATTTGTAAAGCCATACAGCCTTCTCGCGATGACGAGACCACTGTCACCCTGAGAAGTCAATTTTGGTTGGCAAGCCGAATGGGTGACTGGGTGACAGGGTCATCCCTCAATCTGTGTTGCTTCGACGTGTTCCTTCAATAGTTAAGTTTCTTGTCTTTATCAGGACAGGCGCTCGGGATGACAAAATGTAGAAATTAATCACTAAAATCACGTCACAAGGAGACACAATGTATTACGTATCCGCCGTCCAGCACTTTTCCGCGGCCCATAGCCTTAGGGACTATCAGGGGAAGTGCGAAAACCTGCACGGCCACAACTACAAGGTTGAGGTGGAGTTGAAGGGCCAGGAGCTGACCAAGGCCGGCATGGTGGTAGATTTCACCGACCTGCGAACGGCCATGGACAAGGTTCTTTCCCGGATGGACCACAAGCACCTCAACGAGATCAAGCCCTTCGACAAGATCAACCCCACCGCCGAGAACATTGCCAAGATGATCTACGAAGAGATGCTGCTGAAATTCAGCGCCAAGAAGATCAAAGTCAGCCAGGTGGTGGTATGGGAAAGCGAAGGATGCAAGGCCACCTATGGGCCTAAATAAAAAAGCCGTGATCCTGCTGTCCGGCGGGCTGGATTCGGCCACCGTGCTGTATTGGGCCATCGACAAAGGCTATAAACCGCAGGCCCTGATATTCGACTACGGCCAACGGCACCGCCGCGAGGTCGGCTCGGCCAAAGCCTTGTGCAAAAAGGCCGGGGTGCCATGCCGGGTCATTTCCATAAAACTGCCCTGGCAGGGCAGCAGCCTGCTGGAAAAAAAGGCGGCTCTGCCCAAGGCCAAAAACGTCAAGGCTGTTGGAGCCGAGATCCCTTCCACCTATGTGCCAGGCCGAAACACCCTGTTTCTCAGCTATGGATTATCATTGGCCGAGGCCATGGGGGCCGGAGCGGTGATGATCGGCGCCAATGCCCTGGATTACTCGGGCTATCCCGACTGCCGCCCGGATTACATCGCGGCCATGTCAAAGGTCTTCAAACTGGGCACCAAGGCCGGACGCCAGGGAAGGCCGATAAAGATAGTTGCGCCCCTTCTGAAAATGACCAAATCCCAAATAATTAAATTGGGAATCAATTTAGGCGTGCCCTATGCCCTGACCTGGTCTTGCTACAGCGGCGGTAAAAAGCCCTGTGGCACCTGCGATTCCTGCTTGTTGCGGGCCAAGGGGTTCAAGGAAGCCAAGATGAAAGATCCAGCAGACAGCTAACCACAAAGGCACCAAGACACAAATAAAAATCAGGGAAATATGTTAAAGAAATTTCTAATATGCTCAGCGTTCTTGTTGGTAGTTGTTCTATTTCCAATTGTCTCCTTTGCCCAGGATTCCACCCTCATCAAACTGCAGCAGAAGATGGATCGGCAGAAGAAAGAGCAGAAGGAACTGGTATACAGTTTCAATACCATTACCTATGTCCATAAGCTGGACAAACAGGGCGGGATAGAAAAAACCGATACCGTCAGGACCTGGCAGAAATTCAAGGGCGATTCACTGCAGGAATACACCCTGATTTATCCGGCTGAGAAGAAAAAACAAGAACACAAAGAAAGTATAACCCTGCCTAATTTTAATGATTCAACCTATATCTTTGAAGTGATTCCAATTACTGAAACAGAAGTTTTGGGTAAAATAAAATTCAGCCCCAAGAAGCCTAAAAAAGGTAATTTAGCCGGTGAGTTTTTTTATGATCCGAAAAAATTAACATTAAGCTCAGCAAGCGCCATAATGCCAAAAATGAAATGGCCGGTAAGTGAATTTGAAATGAAAATCACGTTTACAGAAATTGACGGCATTTTGTTTACCTTGGATTATTGGGTGCAGGCCGCATGGAATGCGCTGATCAGCAAGGGCCGGATGCGGGTGGAGAGCCAAAATTCGGATTTTAAGATATACCGGTAAAAATGAAAGCCAAAATAACCGAAATATTTCATTCCCTGCAGGGCGAAGGCATCTATCTGGGCGATCCCACCACCTTTGTGCGCTTGGCCGGCTGCAATCTGGATTGTTCTTATTGTGACACCCCTCAGGCCAAGGATGACGGCAAGACAATCGAGATGGATACCTCTGAGGCCTTAGCTAAAATAAACGCCATTACTCAGCCGGGGCAGTTCGTCTCCTTCACCGGCGGGGAGCCGCTGCTGCAGGCGAAATTCATTTCGGCCATCATTCCAGCCCTAAAAGAACAAAAGTTTCGGACCTATCTGGAGACCAACGGCACCCTGCCCCGGGAATTAGCATCCCTTATCTCCGGGATCGACGTGGTCTCTATGGACATCAAGCCCCCCTCGGCCTGCGGGAAAGACCATTGGGATGTTCAGAAGGATTTTTTGAATATCACCAAGAACAAGGTTTTCGTCAAGATGGTGGTCTGTGACAATACTATTCAAGCTGAAGTTGAACGGGCCGCCAAAATGATAGCCGCTGTTGATAAAAAGATCATCCTTGTCCTGCAGCCGGCCGAAGGGAAAACCGTTCCGGACATGCAAATGGTGCGCAGATACCAAGGTCTGGCCGGTCAGTTTTTAACCCATGTCAGCATAATCCGGCAACTGCACAAGATCTGGCAGATAAGATAACAAAAGAAGAATTTTCACACCTAACGGAACGCATAAAAAGGGCTTGACTTTTTGTCGTCTTTGTGAAATAATTCACAAATTATGGCCATATGTTAAAGGGCCCTTTTGTCATTGGCCCTCTTTTTGTTAAGCCCGTTGAGTACAATGCTAAAAACAATATAAACCGGATCATATCATATGTCGCAAAACAAGAGTTATTCACTTGCCAAATCCAAGGTACCGGAGCTGCTGGCTCGCCTGATAAAAAAAGGCGACGAGCTTTGGGGGCCGATGGCCGGCGAGAACGGAGACAATTTTTTTGGCCAGCTGTCGTCCGAGAAAGAGCTGGCCGGGGATTACGTCAACGGCTATCTGGGCGCCAAGCGGTTCGTATTTCCCCAGATCGAGGAGATGTTCCGCTACAAAAAGAACAAATCTGGACTGGAGCTGTCCCCGCCGGAAGCCATGCCGCGGGCGGTGATCTGGGGCATCCGGTCCTGCGATATGTCGGCGGTTAATTATTTCGACAGCTTCTTCGGGCAGGGCACAAAATCCGGCCCGGACTGGAAGTCTGGCGATCCCCTACCGGACCCATTGTACGAGGCCAGAAGAAACCGGGCGGTGTTCATTACCATCGGCTGCAACGTGGCCGGGCCCAAGTGTTTCTGCGTCTGCACCGACAGCGGCCCGTTTCTGGCCCAGGGCTATGATATTCAGCTTACCGACTTGGGTGACCGTTACTTTGCCGAGGTGGGCAGCCCCAAGGGCGAGGAGTTTATCAAGGAATTCAAAGAATATTTCACCACGACCCAGGACGGCGACCAGCATGCCCGCCGCAATTTGGAAAACGAGGCCGAAAAGACCTTCCAACAGCCCATCAGTTTCTTTTCCAAAGCCATGCGCCGGATGGACCAGGGGCACCTCAAGCCGGAGTTCTGGCAGAAGGTGGCCGATTACTGCATTGGCTGCGGCGGATGTATCTATGTCTGTCCGATGTGCTCCTGTTTTGATGTGGACGACAAGATGGAGTCCGATACCGAAGGCCTGCGCTACCGCAGCTGGGATACCTGCGATTTTGCGGGGTTCACCCGCGAGGTGTCGGGCCACAATCCCCGGGCCACCAGGGCCGACCGCCGCAAGCGCTGGTTCTATCACAAGGTATCCATGGATTATTTGGAGAAGAACCCGGTGATCGGATGCGTGGGCTGCGGCAGATGCGTGATCGCCTGCCCCGGCGGGGTTGACATGCCGACGGTGATCCGCTGGATGAGAAAAACGGACACAGAAAGCACTAAGTCCTAAATACAAAACCTGGATTCCTGCTGGAGTTTACACTGAAGGCAATGAAGCGCAGGAATGACCGCAAAGAAATAAAATTACTGTTGAACATCGAAGATGATTAATTTTCGCGTGTTTAGCGGGCAAAAAATAAAACAAGAGCATTATGAATCCCAATATCTACCTACCGTACATTTCGGAGATCACCGACATCAAGCAGGAGACACCCGACACCCGCACCTATGATGTCAGAATAAAAAAGAAGGACGAGGCCAAGCTGTTCATCTCGCGTCCCGGGCAATTCGTGGAGGCCTCGGTGTTCGGGGCCGGCGAGGCGCCCTTCGGATTGACCACCTCGCCCCAGGAGCCGGGCGTGATGACCTTTACAGTGCGGGCCTGCGGCCGGGTGACCAATGCCCTCAATGAGATGAAAGTGGGCGATGAGATCGGTATCAAGGGGCCGTTGGGCAACAGTTTTCTGGATAAGATAGACTCCAAGGGCAAGGACGTGCTGGTGATCGGGGGTGGCATCGGCCTTCCGCCGCTGCGCTCCATGATTGACCACATATTCAATCACCGTTCCGATTACCGCGATTTCACCATTCTCTACGGAGCCCGGACCCCGGCCGACCGGGTCTATAAATATCAGTTAAGCGAATGGGAAAAGAAGACCGACCTGAAGCTGATCCAGACGGTGGATGTGGCCGATAAGGAATGGACCGGAAACGTGGGGGTGGTAACCACCCTGTTCCCCAAGCTGAAATTGGACATTCCCAACACCGTGGTTTACACCTGCGGGCCGCCCATCATGATCAAGTTCGTGATCATCGAGCTCCTCAAGCTGGGACTGCCGGAGAAGCAGATCGTCTCCACTTTGGAGCGCTACATGAAGTGCGGGGTGGGCAAGTGCGGCCACTGCTGCATCGGGAACAAGTATGTCTGCACCGAGGGGCCGGTGTTCAACTACACCGAGATCAAGGGGCTGGCCGAGGAGGCGTTCTAACGATTGGAAGACTATAGCCATACAATGGTGATACAATTGAAATACAATTGCGGAACAACTGCTGGTCAAACGTATAATCATGGTATAACTTATCGAGGCAACCATGCCTGACCTGTTTGAATATCTTGGTTCTTTAAATGGCGACTCGCTGATCATCGGGGTGGGAAATGTTCTGCGGGGCGATGACGGGTTCGGCCCGGAGTTGGTTAAAAATCTTTCAGGCAGAACCAAAGTCAACCTGCTTGATGGCGGGGAGACCCCGGAGGATCTTTTGAGCCAGATAGTCCAATTGGCTCCGGCCAGACTGGTGATAGCCGATGCGGTGGCCCTGGGAGGAATGCCGGGCGATGCGGCCCTTTTGGAGAGCGACCAATTGGGCAAGCGGATAGCGGTATCCACCCACAATCTGTCGCTTCTTATGTTCATCAAGTATTTGAAGGAAAAACTGCCGGAGCTGGATATCAAAATACTGGGAGTACAACCCAGAGGCATAGAGTTCGGCAAAGGGTTGAGTACCGAGGTAAGAACGACCATAGATAATCTGGCAGGGATCATTGCGGGCCGTTAGGGTATTTTCACACCAAGCCACAGAGACGCTAAGGTTAATAAGAATTTTCTTAGTCATCCTGAGGAAACTTCGGAGCAATGCAGGTTGAAGGATGACGGGTGTCACCCGTTCAGCCTGTCGGGCGGATAGATTTCTCAGGGTGACAAAAGGCTTGTCATCCTGAAGGCGGCAGCAGGTTTCACAATTGAAGGATCTGCGCCAAGGGGGCATAGATTCTTCGGCTTGGCCAGCAGGCTGCCGGTCTCAGAATAACGAAACGGCTGTCAGGTTGAAGGATGAATTGTCGTCGCCCGTTCGGCCTGTTGGGCGGGCAGATTTCTCAGGGTGACATAAAGGCGCGTCATCGCACAGAATGACGATCAAAAAATATAAACTCATACTATTATAGAAGATTATGTTAGGTTCCATACTTATCGTAATGCTGATACTGCCTTTTCTGGGGGCATTGATAACCCAGTGGCTGCCGGAAAAGAAGCAGGACATCTTTGCCGCGGTGGTGGCCTCGCTGGTAACCATCCTTTCCCTGCTGGTGGTGCTGCTGGCCTACGGCAAAAGGTTCTCCCTGCCGCTGATCAACTGGCCCTGGCTGCCGGATGTTCCCGGGATCATGGGGGTCTTCATAGACCCGCTTTCCATGGTGCTGCTGCTGGTGACCACCATCATCGGGCTGCTGGTGACCTTCTACTCCCGGGACTACCTGTCGCCGGAGAACAAGTTTCACCCGGTTAAGGATGGCAAGAGACGCTTCTATCTGTGGCACCTGTTGTTCCTGGGGGCCATGGTCGGGGTTTCGGTGTCGGCCAATTTCCTGCAGTTGTTCATCTTCTGGGAGCTGACCACCATCTGTTCCTGGGCCCTGATCTCCTACTATCATAACAAAGAATCCCTGGATGCCGGGTTTGAGGCCCTGATCAAGACCTTCTTCGGCGGGATCTTCTTCCTGATCGCCCTGATCGTGCTGTTCGTCAACACCGGCAGTTTCGGCTTCGACGCCATCAACCTGCTGACCCCCCAGATGAAGACAGTGATCTTCATACTGTTCCTGATAGCGGCCTGGGCCAAGTCCAGCCAGATCGTGTTCTTCGCCTGGCTGCCCAACGCCATGGCGGCTCCCACCCCGGTGTCCTGCTACCTGCACGCCGCGGCCATGGTCAAGGCCGGGGTCTATTTAATGGCCCGGGTAACCATCTCCACGGTGGGTTTCTCCTACGGGCTGGGCCTGCTGGTGGCGGTGTTCGCGGTGATGACCATGCTGGCCTCGCTGTTTCTGTTCTTCTTTCAGACAGACATCAAAAAATTTCTGGCCTATTCCACCATCGCCCACCTGGGATACATCTTCCTGGGCATCGGCCTGGGGGTGATGGGTTCGCACTACGGCTATCAGGGGGCCATTCTGCACATCATCTGCCACGCGCCGGCCAAGGCCCTGCTGTTCATTTGCGTGGGGGCCATCGCCTACGCCACCGGCACCCGCAACATGGACGAGCTGGGCGGCCTGACCAAGACCATGCCCCTGGCGTCAATCGCCTTCATCATCGGGACCCTGGGCGTTACCGGGATCGCCCCGCTGTCCTGCTACTGGTCCAAGCTATTTCTGATGGAGGGCGTCATCGAGATCGGCGGCAAGACCGCGGTGTTCCTGATAATCCCCTTCGTGGCTGAGATCATAATCGCCTTCGCCTGGTATTTCTTCGTGGCTCACAAGGTGTTCTTCGGCGAGCCTTCTGAGAAAGTCAACCAGGCCATAAAACTTCCAATGAACTCCAAGGTCATTTTGATAGTCCTGATGATACTGACCGTGATCGCCCCGCTGGTGGGTTTGCCGCTGATAAAATTAATAAGGTAGACCTCTCCCCTTCGACAAGCTCAGTGCATCGCCTTGATCCCTCCCCCGGTGGGAGAGGGAAAAGGTTTAAAAGAATTGAAGAAAATTGTTATATGAATAAGCCCCTGTTAAAAACATTATGCTGCTTCATTGTTTTTCTTCAATTTGCCGGCTGTGCCAGTATGCCCAAGCCGACTCCTCCGGTTGTAATATATGATAGTGAGCCCTCTTCGATAGCAACAGTTCTTCCTGATACGGTAAGCTATAATGGCTTTCGCCAGAAGATCGCAGAACTCAAAGGAAAAATTAAATATAACAATGATGGCAAACAGGAATATTTATCGCTTTATAATAAGGTCGAGGAGTTGGACAGCGTTCAAATCGGGCACGAAGGTAGAAATATCAAAATAAGGAATAGGGCAACAACCATCGGGGCGATTGTTCCCTTAGTCGTAGGAGTCAGTTTTGCAGTTTGGGGTTTTTCCGAGGCGAATGAACCCGGCTGCTCCGAAGCAAATGCCATCATAGGTGCAGCTTCGTATGCGGTATTGCTGATAACCCCATTGGCCACGGGCCTTGGCGCGCTGATCGGCTTGTTCGGATCGGGGATTATAATGGGCGATGATGTGAAAAAGGAGCATAAAGCAACTTTGGCCGGGTTGGTAGATGATTATAACTTACTTAATAAATCCACGATAGCACCGGTGGTGTCAGACTCGACAAATAAACAGTAATAATGTATCAAAGATTTGTGGCCTATCGTTGGAATTCAAAGATGATACTGACCGTGATCGCCCCGTTAGTGGGACTGCCGCTGATAAAATTAATAAGGTAGACCCCTCCCTAACCCTCCCCCGGTGGGAGAGGGAATTATTAGGTTTTAAAAAGTGGGGAACATGAAGCGCACAAAAGAAAAAACATTTTACTCCTTTTTGATGTTAATGCAAATAATTGGTTGCGCAACCATGGGACCATCGACTAAAAAGGCAGACGGGGTATACGATGATAAAAACCCGGGGAGTTGGGCGGTATATAAAATTCGTGAAGATTCTCTGAAAGTAGACAAAGTATATTTTGAGGGAATTGACAGGGGTCTCTTTTATAATAAAAGTACGGAGGTTTTGGTAAAAACCAACTATATAGGGCTAATGCATCGTGACAGCAGCACCACGGCCATAGGGGCCAAGGCCGATTCATTGCGCTGGAAGAAACAGAATCCGATTGGCGCTGCTTTTGGCGGGTTTGGTTTAGGTTGGTTTGCTGGTGCATTGATTGGAGGGGTTATCGCACAAGCAGCAGATAAGGACACATATGTTTGTGGTGTTCTTGGTGCGATGTTAGGCGGGGCGGCGATGGCAAGCAGGTTTGTGTACCGGAGCAGGATGCCCAATCCTTTGGTTAAAGATAAAAGGGCATTGTGTTCCCTGGTGGAAAAATATAATAACCTATATGACGAACATTTGATAAATCTGCAGTATCCTTTGATTCAGGCACCCCGGGGGCAACGATTGAGGAAAAAGGATTTTATTTCTAAACTAAAGGAGGTTCAGGTTAAGTCCCAGCGGTATTTGCCGGAGGCAGATTCTTTTCGCTTGCAATTAGATCAACAGATTAAGGACATGAAATATCAGGACAGCGTAGCTTTCAGCAAGGCTTTGCCAAAAAAATGGGAAAATGAAGAACCTCCAGCTGATAGGGTTAATAAAGTCAGTCAATTAATCAAACAGTATAATAAGGCAGTAAACGAGTATATAAAAAATTGCCGGGAATCGATGCTTCCGAATATAAAATCTTAGATCCCGATACGGCCAAATAAAGAATAACATAAATTCTTCGATAATATGAATCTTCAAACCGTCATTCTGTTCTCCATGGCAACGCTGTTCATAGGCGCTGCCGTAACCCTGTTGATGCCGTATTCCCGGCGGACCATCGGATGGATATCCTTCGTCTTCCAGACCGTGGCCTCGCTGGGCTTTCTCTACACGGCCCTGCGAGTGCTGGCCATCGGGACCTTCAACCTGGACAAGCCGGTATTCCAAGTGGCCGGCCTGGGGGCCTCGTTTCTGCTGAAGGTGGATGTGCTGTCTGCCATCTTCCTGCTGGTGATCACCATCGTCTCCTGGGCCGCCGGGCTGTACTCCATAGAATACATGAAGCATTACAAGGAATCACTGGCCCGCTATTATCCGCTGTTGCTGTTGTTCCTCCTGGGCATGTACGGAGTGGTGGTGGTGCGCGACCTGTTCTTCTTTATCGTCTTCTGGGAATTCATGACCCTGACCTCATATGCCCTGGTGGTCTACGAATGGGGCAACAAGACCAACGTCAACGCCGGGTTCAAATATTTTCTGATGACCCATATCGGAACCGCCGGGATCATCATCGCCGCCAACACCCTTTATCACTACAGCCAATCGTTCGACTTCAACGCCCTGGGCCCGGTGATGGGTCTTTTGCTGAACGATAACCCGGTTCTTCTGCACACCTTGTTGCTGTTGTTCTTTTTGGGCTTCGCCACCAAGGCCGGCATCTTTCCCTTCGGCGACTGGCTGCCCGACGCCCACCCGGCGGCGCCCTCCCCGATATCGGCCATTCTGTCCGGGGTGATGATCAAGATAGGCATCTACGGGATCCTCCGGGTCTTTTTGGGGATGCTGCCGGTTTCGCATTTCTCCTACACCTGGGGCATCATCATGGTCTGCTTCGGCACGGTGTCGCTGTTCATAGGCACCCTGACCGCCCTGTTCCAGAAGGACGCCAAGCGCCTGCTGGCCTTTTCGTCCATCGGGCAGATCGGCTATATTCTGCTGGCTGTCGGGGCCGGCCTGGCCCTGCTGCCCATCAGCCCGGCCATGGCCACCATCGCACTGATGGCCGGGGTCTATCACATCATCAACCACGCCTCCATAAAGACCATGCTCTTTTTATCGGCCGGCTCATTGCAGTACCAGACCGGGCACCGCGATCTGGACCGGCTGGGCGGCCTGGGCAAATATATGCCGCATACCGCGGTGGCCGCCCTGGTGGCCGGACTGGCCGTGGCTGGCATCCCCCCGCTTAACGGCTTTGCCTCCAAGTGGCTCATCTACCAGTCCACCCTGAACAGCGGGTTTGCGGTACCGCTTATTTTGGTGTGCGGCCTGGTGGCACTGTTCACCAGTCTGATAACGCTTTCCATGATGGTCAAATACCTGGGGATGAGTTTTCTGGGCCAGCGCCTGCCGGAGAATGCCAAGATAGAATCGGACGTTCCCGGAACAATGAAAGCTGCCCAGTATCTTTTGGTGGCGGTGATGTTCCTGCAGGGGCTGCTGGTGGTGCCCATCGCCAAGGTCATCTACCGGGCGGTATCCGGTTTCCAGACACCCTCATATTGGCCGCAATTCGCCTCGATAATAAACACCAGCCAGTGGGGCCTGGCCCTTAACTTCGGCGACGGATTGGTGGGCTTCTACAAGCCGTTGTTCGTGCTGATCGCTCTGGCGGTGCTGGGGCTGGTGGCCTGGATCATCTGGAAATCCGGCGGGGCCAAACAGAAGGTTTCCGATCTCTGGTATTCCGGCGAAGTACAGAGCCCGGAGGCGGTGCGTTACTATTCGGGCAGTTATTTCAAGACCTTCAAGCAGCATTTCAATATCCGATTCGGCAAGTACAGCCAGGAGGGGGTCTATCCCCACTGGAAGCTGCCCAATATAAAAAAATCCTTCAAGCTTAAGCATATTTTGGACGTGGACGACTGGCTGTATCGCCCGCTGGTCTATGTCGGGCACAAGGTCCTGGAGATTTTTGCCGGCACCCACAGCGGTTTCCCGCAATGGTATCTGCTTTGGATGGTGGTGGGTGCGGCGGTGGCGCTGTTCATCATGTTCATGGTGGGGTGACCCTTATTTAGCGATGATATAGGTCCCAGTTTAAAAAGTTTAAGAAGTTGAAAAGGTTAAAATGTTTGAAAGAGTCAATATGAAAAAAATATCCATCGTCTTGCTTTTGGTCAGTCTCTGCGGAATAGCCCAGGCCCAGTTCCAAAGCGATGACGAAGTGGTGACCGCGGCCCTGAATCAAAAAAAGTTCAGTGAAAATCTGGGCCGGCATCATGTCTCTTTCGGTTTTTTGGGATATTTCAAATCTACCAGCGGTGATTTTGAACTGCCGGGATTCGACCTCAGCCAGGGGACGGGGCAATATCTCAACTACCGTTACTCCTTCGATAAAAACGTTGACCTGGCGGTGGATGTCCGGGGCTGGACCAGCGATGAGGAGGTCAATGGTCTTAAGGGGGAAGTGACCGCCGGCGGAGTGGGAATAGGTTTAAGATATAATCTGGGAAGCGCAGGAGGTCGGCTGTTCCCTTATATTCAGGGCAACGTTTATTCGGCAACAGAGGAATACAAATTAAGCTACGCCGGCCTGAGCATAACCGGAAATAATAATGAGGACCCGGCTTTGGGCTTTGGAGTGAACGGCGGGGTTGAAATTAAACTGGGAAAACTTATATCCATTCCCATTGAGGCAAACTATCTTTACGGGAAACCGCTGGACGACATATCCGGCTATGGTGTTACTGGCGGGATCAGTTTCAACTGGGGGGATGTTAACTAAGCTGACAGCTATCGGGCTCAGTTTAAAATGTTGAAAAAGTTGAAGAGGTTATCTTGAGAAATTTAAATCATAATATATATTGGAAGTTCTAAATGACCAAACAGGATATTCTAAGCTTACTGAAAGCTAAATTGGGCGCCGGGTTCATGGGGTCCACCGAGCCGATCCCCGATCAGCTGTGGGTGGAGGTCAAGCCGGAGGCGGTGGTGCAAGCCACGGAGATACTGCACCGCCAGACCACCGCCAGATACCTGGTCAGCGTGGGCTCCGACGAGCGGGACATCAAGAAACGCTTCGCGGTCTACCACCTGTTCACCTTCGACAAGGACCATTTCTTTGTCACTTTAGACGTGACGGCCGATTCCCATACGCCCAGGGTGCCGTCCATCACCAACGTGATCGCCGGGGCCAACTGGTCGGAGCGCGAGATCCGTGACCTGCTGGGGATAGAGTTCCCCGGCCATCCCGATCCCCGGCGGCTGATACTGGCCGATGACTGGCCGGCCGAGGTCTACCCCCTGCGCAAGGAGTTCGATTACAGCCAAAAGCCGGAGTCCCATCCCGAGCAGGCCTACCAGTTCAAGGATAATCCTCCGGGGACCACGGTGGTGGCCATGGGGCCGTATTTCCCGGTGTTCGAGGAGGCCACCTATTTCCGGCTTTATGTGGAGGGCGAAAAGGTGGTGGACGTCGACTATCGCGGGTTCTACGCCCACCGGGGCATAGAAAAGCTGGGCGACCAGACCCTGACCTACAACCAGATCCCGTTCATGGCCGAGCGTATCTGCGGCATCTGCGGCTTCGTGCATAACGTCTCCTTCTGCAAACTGGTGGAGCATGCCGCCGACATCAAGGTGCCGCGGCGGGCCGACTACATCCGGACCATCATGCTGGAGCTGGAGCGCATCCATTCCCACGCCCTGTGGCTGGGGGTGGCCGGGCACATCATCGGCTTCGACACCGTGCTGATGCAGACCTGGCGGATGCGGGAGCCCATCATGTGGCTGTGCGAAAAGATCTCCGGCAACCGCAAAACATACGGCATGAACCTGATCGGCGGGGTGCGGCGCGATATTCCCCGGGCCCTGGTGCCCGAGATCCGCACCAAGATCAACAATATGGAGAAGGAATGGCTGGCGGTGCTGGACGCGGTCAAGGACGACACCACTCTCCGGATGCGCCTGGAGAAG
This sequence comes from Candidatus Edwardsbacteria bacterium, assembly GCA_018821925.1. Taxonomy (NCBI): domain Bacteria; phylum Candidatus Edwardsiibacteriota; species Candidatus Edwardsiibacteriota bacterium. The sequence goes on along the minus strand of JAHJLF010000027.1, from coordinate 722 downwards.
GTCGGCATCCTTAATAAGGAGAGCTGTCACGAGTGGGCGGCGGTGGGCCCGGTGGCCCGGGCGGCCGATCTGGACATGGACGCCCGCAAGGACCATCCCTACTGCGCCTATGATGCCATTGATTTCAAGGTGATCACCGCCGACAGCAACGATGTCTGGGGCCGGACGGTGGTCCGGATCCTGGAGACACTGGAGTCCTTCAAGATAGTCAACCAATCGCTGGATGCTCTGATGGAACTGCCGGAGGGCGACATCATCACCGAGATCCGGCAGGATATCCCGGCCGGGCGCATCGCCATTTCGGCGGTGGAGGCTCCCCGCGGGGAGGATGTCCACTTTTTGCTGACCGGAGGCAATAACCGGCCGGAGCGCTGGAGGGTGCGCTGCCCAACCTACCCCAACCTGCCGACCATCCCGGATATGGTCCGGGGCGAGCAGGTGGCCGACGTGCCGATCATCGTGGGCTCCATAGATCCCTGTTTCTCCTGCACCGAGCGGATGGAGGTGGTGGACGTTGATTCCGGAAAGATCAGGATATACAGCCAGGAGGAGTTGTCGAGCTGGACGGCAAAGTAAAGTTAGAAGAAGTTTGAAATAGTTGGATATGGTGTTTAGGAAATGAATAGAAGTATAAAAATATTAATATTGTTTCTGGCTGTTATTCCAGAATATATCTATGGCGGGGATGTCTTGCCAGTAGAAGTAAGAAATTATTTTAATCT
>JAHJLF010000026.1 GCA_018821925.1 Candidatus Edwardsbacteria bacterium | reverse complement strand
CCTGGTATATCCGGAGTTTCTTCAGCTCGGCTGTGGAATTCGGGCACTTTCCCGTCTTTCCCTACTTTGTTTTCGTGCCGGCCGGAGCCGTCATCGGCCTGCTGACCAGGCGATTCAGGGGTGACAAATTAAAGCTGATCTTTCTGCACTACGGGCTGATCGCCGCCGGGATACTGTTGATGCTGGGCGGGATCTGGGCCGCCGTCAGCATTCCCCATTCCCATGGCTGGATACTGTTCTACAACAGCCCGGAGTATTCCTTCATCCGGATAGGGATGCAGGCCGTGATTTTGGCCGGCTGTTTTTTCCTGTGCCTGCTGTTCAAACCGGAGAGTTTTTCCTTCATGCGGCTGATGGGCCGCCATTCGCTGATGGTCTACTGGTTGCACATCGCCCTGGTCTACGGACGGCTGACCTCCGCCCTGCAGAAGAATCTGGACTGGCCGCAGGCCATATTCGCGCTGGTACTGACCGTGGCCCTGATGGTCCTGCTGGCCTGGACAGTGGAGAACTGGCCGAGAATAAGGCCCCGCATTCCCTTTCCCGCGCCTGTCCGCCCATAAAAGCACAAGTGCTAATGGCGGAAAATACACGAAATAACACGAAAACACTTTTCGAATAATAAAGGGACACAGCTTGCTGTGTCCCTACGTTTTCCCTCTCTTATTTCCTGATCTTACTGAATACTGTCTCCTGTATACTAGCTACTCCCTATATCCCGCACATATAGTTCATACATCAAATATCACTTCCGCCCTGTAACCCTCTTCAAACCTTTCCACCTTCAACCCGTGATAAGTAACCAGTTTGATCTCCGCCTTCGGCTTGAACGGTTGCTTGTGCTTCGCCCCATGACACCGGGCCATTATTTTCCGTTCAGTGACATCAGAGATCTCAAATCTGTCAAAGGCCCAGCCTTCCCTTGAAAGGTTCAGCAGTTCCGACAGCCAGCGCACCATCAAATGCTCGGCGTCCATCCCGTCGATCTCCAAAGCAATGCTTTCTGAGCCCTTCCCGTCCCAGGCATCATAGATTATGGCGAACATTCCTTCCGCCGCGGTGGAATAAAGCTCCGGTAATGTCCGGCCGCAGGCCCGGATGCCGATGTCGGCGGTATGTTCCAGTATTTCGTATTTCATGTTTTTAATAGGACACGGATTTAACGGATAATCTTCTGATTCACACGGATTTTATGATAGCATATCCTTTCAAACAATTCAAACCGTTTCAAACATCACTTTGTCCCCTGTCAATTTATTTCTCCGCTTGGTTGACTATGCCCCAAAAGTGCTTTATAATTATTTTACATTCAGCTGACAAACAACAATTCTAAGGAGCATCATGGAGCGCATCGTCGAGATCTTAAAAGACCTGGAGGCCATCCACTCCCCATCGGGGTTCACCGAGGAGGTCATGGTCCATATTGAAGCTCTGGCTAAGACGGCCGGCATCGGGACCAAACGCACCAACAAGGGCGGGCTTGTGGCCGGCAACCATCCCCAGCCCAGACTGGTGATCGCCGGGCATGTTGACACCCTGGGGGCCATGGTCAGCGGCATCAACGCCGACGGCCACCTGTCCATCACCAAGATCGGCGGGCCCATCCTGCCCTCGTTCGAGGGCGAGTATGTCACCATCCGGACCGTTGCCGGAAAGGACTACCGGGGGACCCTGCTGCTGAACAACCCCGCCGCCCATGTCAACGACGAGGTCGAGAAGACCGTCCGCAAGGCCGAGAACATGCACATCCGGCTGGACGCCGAGGTGGCCAAAAAGGAGGACACCGAGAAGCTGGGCATCCGGATCGGCGATTTCATCTTCTTCGACCCCCGGTTCGAGTTCACCGAGACCGGCTATATAAAATCGCGCTTCCTGGATGACAAGGCCGGCTCGGCCGCCATGCTGGACGCCATGCTGACCCTGGGGGCCGAGAAGCTGAAAGCAATTCCGGTGTCGTTCTTCTTTTCCAATTACGAGGAAGTAGGGCACGGAGCCGCCTCCGGCCTGCCGGAGACCGCGGTGGAGATGCTGGTGGCCGACATGGGGGTGGTGGGCGAAAAGGTGGAGGGCGACGAGAGCTCGGTGTCCATCTGCGTTAAGGATTCCACTGGGCCGTATGATTATGCCATCCGTTGCAAGCTGACCGAACTGGCCGAGAAGAATAAGATACCGCACAAGCTGGACGTGTTCCCCCATTACGGCTCGGACGGCTCCATTGCGCTGATAGCCGGGTATGATATCCGGGTGGGACTTATCGGGCCGGGGGTCTCGGCCAGCCACGGCATGGAGCGCACCCATTTGAAGGGTTTGACCGCCACCCGGGATCTGATGCTGGCGTATATAAAAGAGACGCTGGGTTAATCATCTCTTACTGCCAGACTGCCACCCTGAGAAAACTAACCTGCCCGGCAAAAGGAGACGCTTTTTGCGTCTCTCAGAGTTTTAGTTCACGCAAATCCATGCTTTATAAATTTTTATTTATTTATTTAAATTTCTCTTGACAAACTGTACCGATTTTGATAACATCCATTATCGGAACTTAATCCCCGCCTGGCTTGCCGACAAGGCCCTGGGTGGGGTATTTTATTTTAGGAGCCTATATGATACAAGAGCCGGAAATTAAAAGAGCAATCACTTTTTTTGATGCCCAAAATTTATATAGATGTGCTAAGGCAGCCTTTGGTTATCATTTCCCAAACTATGACCCAATAAAATTATCCACAACTATTTGCAGTATGAAAAAATGGCATTTACAAGAAGTCCGGTTTTATACTGGGGTGCCATCGGTTGAGGATGATCTTCTATGGCATCATTTTTGGACATCAAAATTATCAGCATTAAAAAGACGTGGTGCAAAAACCTATTCAAGATATCTTCAGTACCATGAAGAAACGATAAAGATTCCTGATTATGGAGATTATAAACACCGTATCGGGAAGGAAAAAGGCATAGATATCAGAATTGCGATAGAAACCATTCGCATATTTCGTGAAAATAAGGCGGACGTTATAATTATATTTAGCCAAGATCAGGATTTTATAGAAATAATTGATGAAATTAAGTCTATTGCATTAGAACACAATAGATGGTATAAAATTGTAAGTGCCTTTCCTGATAATCCAGTATCTAATTATCGTAATGGTATAAATAATACTGAATGGTTTCCAATAACAAAAGACATCTATGATCAATGCATAGACCCAGGTGATTATCGTCCCCGGTCCTTCAAGCGTTAGTAATGAACTAAACTCTAACCGGTATAGAAATAAGCTCCTCATAATAGAGGGGCTTATTTCTATACCATCAACCAACTGATATAGTTATACTTTTCTCCTTGAAATCACCCACCTTTTAATATATAATGAGACTTTATTTATGTCCCACTAAATGCAATGCCTTGCTGGCTTATAGGGTAACGGGATTGCTTCGCCAGAAATCAAATCAGCCGCCTCGCAATGACCGTGTCCAAGACACCCCTCCGTTCCTCCCCTTATTAGGGGAGACTAAAACCCCTCGCCAAATTTATTTGGAGAGAGCCTGCACTGAGTATGGCAATTTATAGCTACAAACGAAAGTGGGCAGGGGTGAGGTCAAAAACAACAAACTAAAAATACAAAAAGGTTTATCAAAATGTCTGAAAAGACCATTGAACAGATAATCAAGGCCCTGGAGGACCAAAAGGCGGTCATCTGCGACGCCGACGGCAAGCGGGCCGCCAAACAGCACGACAAGGGCAAGCTCTCGGCCCGGGAGCGCCTGGACCTGCTGCTGGACCCCCAGAGCTTCGTGGAGTTCGACGCCTTCGTCAAGCACCGCTGCGACAACTTCGGCATGGACAAGGTGGAGATCCCGGCCGACGGCGTGGTCACCGGCTACGGCACCATCGAGGGCCGCCCGGTGTTCGTGTTCTCCCAGGATTTCACCGTCACCGGCGGTTCGCTGGGCGAGGCCCATGCCCTGAAGATCGTCAAGATGCAGGACATGGCCCTTAAGATGGGCGTGCCGGTGATCGGCATCAACGATTCCGGCGGAGCCCGCATCCAGGAGGGGGTGGATTCCCTGCGGGGCTACGGCATGATCTTCTTCCGCAACACCCGGGCCTCTGGGGTCATCCCCCAGATCTCGGTGATACTTGGCCCCTGCGCCGGCGGCGCGGTCTACTCCCCGGCCATAACCGATTTCGTGTTCATGGTGGACAAGGTCTCCAACATGTACATCACCGGGCCGCAGGTCATCAAGGCGGTGATGGGCGAGGACGTGGGGCTGGAAGAACTGGGCGGGGCCCAGGCCCACAACGCCGTCTCCGGCAACGGGCATTTCATCTATCCCTCGGAGGAGGACTGCTTCGCCGGGGTCCGCAAGCTGATCACCCTGATCCCGGCCAATAATTTAGAGGACCCGCCGGTGGCCGAGACCGGCGACCAGCCCGCAGGCCCGGACATGGAGATGCGCAATATCGTCCCGGTCAATCCCAAGATGCCCTACGACGTCAAGGACATCATCGCCCGGGTGGTGGACAACGGTGACTTCCTGGAGGTGCACCAGCTGTTTGCCCTCAACATAGTGGTGGGCCTGGGCCGCATCGCCGGACAGACGGTGGGCATCGTGGCCAACCAACCCCTGGTGATGGCCGGCTGCCTGGACATCAACTCGTCCGACAAGGCTGCCCGTTTTATCCGCTTCTGCGACGCCTTCAACATCCCGCTGGTGACCTTCGTGGACTGCCCCGGCTACCTGCCGGGCAAACAGCAGGAACACGGCGGCATCATCCGCCACGGCGCCAAGATACTGTTCGCCTACTCCGAAGCCACCGTGCCCAAGATCACCGTAACTTTGCGCAAATCCTACGGCGGGGCCCACATCGCCATGTGCAACAAGGACCTGGGATCGGACCTGATGTTGGCCTGGCCCCAGAGCGAGATAGCGGTGATGGGAGCCTCCGGCGCGGTCAATGTTATCTTCCGCAAACAAATCGAGGCCGCCGAGGACAAGAATAAGCGCCGCCAGGAGCTGATAGACGAGTACGAGACCATGTTCTCCAACCCCTACGAGGCCGCCAAGCGCGGCTACGTGGACGCAGTGATCTCTCCCGAGGAGACCCGGGGAAGGATCGTCTCGGCCCTGGCCATCCTGAAGACCAAGCGCGAACAGTCACCGGCCAAGAAGCACGGCAACATTCCGCTGTAGGAGTGTTGTGGTATCGTCAGGCCAGGCTAATGATCCAACTCTTTTGTCACCCTGAGCCAGACTTCATGCCCGGCAAATTGAACGGGTGACAGTTGTCATCCAACGCCCAGCCAAGTTGAAAAGAAACCTCAGGATGACAATCAAGCAACCATAATAAGCCAAGGATGCTCTGATGAACAAAACCATAAAATCAAAGATCCCCCCCGAGGTCCAGACCGCCATCGCTGCCGCTCTGGGGCAGTACCTCAAGGATGACCAGCTGGACTTCCAGGTGGTCTCCGCCAGGCCGGTGCAGCAGAACAGAATCAACCTGTGGGGCTTGTTTGGAAGGCAGGCAATCATGAACGGCTACAGGCGCAAGTAATCTTAGTTAATAGTTATCAGTTATTAGGCTCAAGTCATCGCGAGATTGTCTGATTGTATCTCTGACGAAGCGATCTGTTTTATTAGATTGCTTCGCAAGAAGTGCCTTACAGCAAACCTCGCAATGACGACAACCAGACAATTTTTAAATCAAATAGAGGATGCTATGTCTCGCAAGTATATCGTCAAGGTCAACAACAAGGCTTACGAGGTCGAGGTGGAAGAAGTAGGGAAAAGACCCTCCTCTCCTCCCCTGTCGGCACAAGCCGCTCCCCGGGCCGTGGTGGCGGCGCCACCGTCCGCTCCCAGCGCCCCGGCCGTGGCCGCCGGACAGAAGGCCGTCCAGGCCCCGATGACCGGCACCGTCATCAAGATCCTGTGCCAGGTGGGCCAGGAGGTCAAGGAGGGCGATGTCCTGCTGAAGCTGGAGGCCATGAAGATGGAGACCGCCATTTCCTCCCATCTGGCCGGCAAGATCGCGGAGATCAGGGTCGCGGAAAGGCAGACTGTCAGTTCCGGAGAAGTATTGGTGGTGCTGGCCTGATCGGTTTATATTTTTTGTCTTAACGCTGTAATTTTCATGAGGTGATAACATGCCCAAGAAACCGGAAAAGAGATCCGATATAAAAAAGGGCGGCCCGGAAAAACATACCGTCAACATCACCGAGACCGCCTTCCGGGATGCCCACCAGAGCCTGATCGCCACCCGGATGCGCACCGAGGACATGATCCCCATGATCGAGAAGATGGACCAGGTCGGTTACTGGTCATTCGAGATGTGGGGCGGCGCCACCTTCGACACCATGCTGCGCTTTCTGGACGAGAACCCCTGGGACCGCATCCGGATATTCAAGAAGCACGCCAAGAAGACCAAACTCCAGATGCTGCTGCGGGGCCAGAACCTGGTGGGCTACAAGCATTATGCCGACGATATTTTGGAACACTTCATAAAGAAGGCCGCCGAACTGGGGATCGATGTCTTCCGGGTGTTCGACGCCCTGAACGACATCCGCAACATGGAGAAAGCCATTGTCACCGCCAAGAAGGCCGGGGCCACCGTCCAGGGTGCCATCAGCTACACCCTGAGTCCGGTGCATTCTATTGATGGATTCGTGAAATTCGCCCAGGAGCTTAAAGACTTGGGCTGCGATATCATCACCATCAAGGATATGGCCGGGCTGATCTCCCCGGCCTCGGCCAAAGAACTGGTGGGCAAACTGAAAAGCGAGGTGGGGCTGCCGGTGTGCCTGCACTCCCACTGCACCACTGGGATGGCCCCCACCTCCTACTTTGCCGCCGCCCAGGCCGGCGCCGATATCCTGGACTGCGCCATATCCCCCTTCGGCTCCGGCACCAGCCAGCCGCCCACCGAGACCATGGTGGAGATGCTGGACAACAGCGGATTCGGACTGAAGGTGGACAAATCGCACTTCCTGGAGATCGCCGAGTATTTCCAGGAGATCAAGGACACCGCCTATCAGCACCTGATCACTCCGGTGGCCGAGCGGGTGGACGTCAGGGCCCTGGTCTACCAGGTGCCGGGCGGAATGCTGACCAACATGGTCAGCCAGCTGGAAAAGCAGAATGCATCGGACAAGTTCGAGGCGGTGCTGAAGGAGATACCCAAGGTTCGGGCCGAACTGGGCTACGTTCCCCTGGTGACCCCCACCTCGCAGATCGTGGGCACTCAGGCCACTTTCAACGTTTTGGGCGGCGAAAGATACAAGATGATAATCCAGGAGGTCAAGGATCTCTGCAAAGGATTATACGGCAAGACCCCGGCCCCCATCGACCCGGTGGTAATGAAAAAGGCCATCGGCGACGAGAAGCCCATCACCGACCGACCGGCCAACCATATCGCCCCGGAATGGGAGAAATGCAAGAAGGAAATGGAAGGCATCTCCGACAAGGAGGAGGACATCCTGTCCTACGCCCTCTACCCGGCGGTAGCCAAGGAATACTTCGCCGTCCAGAAGGATCCTTTAAAGAAAAAAGCCCGCCAGGAATCATTGAAGGCAGGGGTGCCATCGCCCGAGGGCCATCCTCAGCGCCATTTCGTGATGCGGGTCAACGACGAAAATTATGAAGTGGGCATAACCGAGATAGAATAAACCCAGGGTGCTTTTGCCGTGCCCTGATAGATAATGTAAGGGTTTGATTTATCAAACCCCAACAAAAAGGAAACAATATCGATGGATAAGAAAGTAGAGATCGGCGGCGGTCCGCTAAGCACCACCCTGGCCAAGGATACCAAGTGGAACGGAAGCTTGAAGGCCGAATCCGGGATCAGGATTGATGGGGAATTTGAGGGCCAGCTGGAAACCGATGGGACCCTGGTGGTCGGCAAGGGCGGCCTGGTGAAAGCCGAGGTCAGGGTCAAGGATGCCATCATCGGCGGAAAGGTGGTGGGAAACATAACAGCCGCCAGCAAGGTTGAGTTGCAAAGCGGCTCGGTTATGATGGGCGATATAAAAAGCCGGGGGATCATCATCGACAATGACGTGTTCTTCGACGGCATGTCCAAGATGACCGGCCAGAACGAACCCGGGAAATAATTTTTAGCCTACCCCTATAAATTTTACATGGCCCTCGCCCAGCAGCTTTTTATTGAACAAACTGAGGCTCTGGCGGGGGCCTGATATTTTGTAGTCCAGCCGCTGGCACATCAGGGTCATTTGTTTTCCGGTTATCTGGATCTGTATATTATGCTTGCCGGCCAGTTCATGCAGCTTTTTTTCCAGGTTGATCCAGCTGGGACCAACGATCCATTCTGCTTCGTACACTATGACCTCATTCATATCATAATTATTTCTTTATTGTTGACCGGGGCCTTTCGCCCCGGTTATTATTTTGGCAAACTGTCGTTATTTGTCACAATATAAGGCGTGGTCCAGATGCAGGCTGAATATTCGGCAGTACTGTCGCCGAACAGAGTAGAACCCAGCAGCACATCGATTGCCGCATGCCGCACCACCGGCGCAGTGATCGCATCCACTTTCCAGCTGTATCTGAATTCAAAAGTGCCCTGTCTCAGCATCGGCACCCGCAGATGATCCATCACCCCGTTCTGCAAAACCCTTCGGTGCATAAAAGCCCAGCAGGAATCGGAAGCCTGCTCCAGGCTGGCCCAGACCGTCAAGGTAACCTCCGCCCCCTGGTAGAATATGGGCATATCCTCCCGCCTTAGCGTCTGCCCGAACTCCTGCTGATTGAACATTACCCTGGTCCGCAAACCCAGATCGCCCTCGACCCGGATGCTGTCCAGGGAAACTCTATTTGCCGGATTGGCCGTCTGCACCACCATCGGCGAGGCTCCGTAGATCCGCCAGCGGTTGCTCCATTTTTTGACCCAGACATACCGAATCCCCTGGTCATGGACCGGTTTGGAGACGGTATCGCAGACCCCGTTTTGGTTGTTGTCTATCACCAAGCGTCCGGTGAAATCGGTGGTTATCAGGACCGTGGCAAAGGTACGACTGGAGTCATAGTTGATGCTGATATAATGCGATCTGTTTTCTATGCGCCGGCGGAAATAGATATCGGAAGGAAAGCTGTCGCTTTTGGGGGTCTGTTCGCTGAAATCGGCCAGGCCGTCGTCGGTGTAATTTGAGTAATCGGCATAGCCCGAAGAGGAAATAAGCAGATTAATGGCTTCATCATCACTGAGTTCTGGAGAGGCCGGGTTATACCGTCCGCAACCCGTCAACAGAAAAACTAACGGAACCATGACCGGCAAAATGTAAAATATAAACTTTTTTTTCATTATCGAAGTCGCTTTTTATTTGGCCGTTAGCCGACAAACCGATTCAACAGGATCAAGCCGGAAAATATTCCGGCTTGATCCAATGCAGCAAAGCGCTACGGCAGGGAATCGGTGGGCGATTTAACTATATAAGGCAGGCACCAAGCCCTGGCCGAATAAACCGCCGAACTGTCTCCAAACAGGCAGGACCCGCTGATCACATCCATTGCGGCATGCCTGACGGCAGGAAAGACCAGGATGGAATCCGAGACTCCCCAGCTTCTGGTAAAGTACCCCGGCTCCCTATAGAGCGGCTCCCGGATATGCCGCCGGTATAACAGCCGGTATACCCAGCGATGGAGGAACGGCCAGGTGGAATCCGAGACGGAATGAGACCAGACATTCACGGTGGCGGTCACGCCGGGTTCAAAGATGGGCAGGTTCTCCCGTAGCCTGGTGGTGCTCATCTCTATAGGAAGAATGGTTATGGGGCCGTTGACGCATCCCAGCACCTGGATGCTGTCTATTGTAACCGAATGATCGCTCGATACGATCTCCAGGGGTGACACGCCCCATATCCTCCAGATGCCATTAACCTTTCTAAGCCAGACCTTTCTGGTCCCCTGATCGCTGATATCCCTGACATATGGGTCCTTTATGGTGTCGCCGTCATTGTCAACAAAGAACTGACCGGTGAAGCCCAGAGAAATGGTGGCCGTGGCTACGCTGTTGCTGGAATCGTAAACTATAGACACCGACCTGGTCACTGCCGTGATCCTTCTGGCAAACATGACCCCGGAAGGAAAAGTATCTGCCTTGGCGTAATCGCTCTTCCCATAAGGTTCCGTTGTGTTGTCATTGATGAATGAAGTGGTGTCGGTATAGACGGAAACCGTTAATAGATTATTGATCGCACTATCATCGCTGGCGGTATCGGGGGGAGCAACCGGATTATCCTTGCTACAACTGACCAATATGATCACCGACAGGATGAAAATCGACCAAATCGAAATCCTTTTCATTTTAGCACTCCTTCTTATATCTTATGTTTAAACCTATTGACAATATCATGACTGCATTATGAACATTAGAGTTACTCCTCAAGCCAGCGGTTCCCGAAATTAAACCTCAAACATCTATTGCGCGTCTAACGAGAAGAAATATTTGCCAGGTAAAATCATAACATTAAACGCTCTATCTTGGTAAATGTCAAACATTTACAGAATTTTCATTCTTTTACTATCAAACTACTTGACAACAAGCCACTCAAGTGTTATATTATATGCACGATAAGAGACTAGGCAAGTGGGCACTCGGTGGTAAACAGTTTTCAGAGGAAACTATTTAATGGCTCCACAAACTTACTTAAGAAAAGGCTAACGAAAATATGCCCGAACTTCACCCCGAAACCCCCTTATATTCCATCAGCGTGGCCGCCCGGCTGGTGGGCCTGCATCAGCAGACCTTAAGGATGTATGAACGCCTGGGGCTGGTCTCCCCGGCCCGGGTCAGCGGCCGCATCAGGCTTTACTCCCAGGCGGACATCGAGGAGATCGAGTATATCGTGTTTTTGGTCAGGGTAAAACGGGTGAATCTGGCCGGCGTCCGCCTTATTCTGGAGATCGTTGAGGATCCCCAGCAGTCGATTGAAAACCTACGAAAGATGCAGCACCTTCCGGAAGATGGCAAATGATCTTAACCGATAATTTTTTAGAAAGTAATTGACATATGAGCTATCGGGAAATTGTATATAATGATGATCCGTCGCTGGATATCTACCTCAAGGAGATCAGCCGGGTGCCCCTGCTGTCCCCGGACGAGGAGTTGTCCCTGGCCCAGCAGGCCAAGGCGGGGGACAGGGCCGCCATCGACCGGTTGACCGAGAGCAACCTGCGTTTCGTGGTGTCCATCGCCAAGGAATTCCAGGGCCGGGGCCTGTCCATGGCCGACCTCATCAATGAGGGCAATGTGGGTCTGATGAAGGCTGTCCAGCGGTTCGAGCCATCACGGGGATACCGTTTCAATACCTATGCCGTGTGGTGGATCAGACAGGCCATGCTGAAAGCTATTGCCGAGCAGACCCGGACCATCCGCCTGCCCATGAACCGCATCGAGAAGCTGACCCGGATCAATCGGGCCATTGAGGAAATAAAGAGCGACCCCGGCTACAGCGGCGCCCCGCCCACCGTTAAACAGATATCCAAAAAATCTAAGATCTCGGTGGAGGAGATCCGCGATCTGCTGGGTTACAGCGCCAACCAGGTCTCCCTGGATGCCCCGCTGTCGGAGGATGGCGAGACCAGGCTTTCGGAGATCGTAGAACAGCCCCGCTTCAAATCGCCGGAGGAGACTCTCAAGAACAAGACCCTGGACAGCGACATCAAGCAAGCCTTTTCGGTGCTGACCCCGCGGGAGGTCAAGGTGCTTAAACTTTATTACGGATTGGACGATAACGATCATGGAACTCTGGATTCCATCGGGCGGAAGCTGAACATCTCCCGGGAACGGGTGCGGCAATTGAGGGACCGGGCACTAAGGAAGATCAAATTGGCCACTGAGGGCGGCCGGCTGAAGGCCTATCTGAGCTGAATTCAGGCAATGATAAAAGGGGGCGTCGTTTGACGCCCCCTTTTTACTGTCATAGGATATTTCCGCCTGGAGTTCTTTTTATCCGAAAAGCCTGACCATATAAATTATGATTATCACCAGCAGAACAATGCAGGTGGTCTGGATGCTGCGGCGGTCGGAGCGGAAGCCGGCCTTGAAATCGCCCTTCTCCGGATAAGGCTTGGGATACGGGGTCAGGCGGGGCAGCCAGCGGGGCACCGCTTTGTAATATTCATTATATGTCTCCCCCAGGCTCTGGCGGATGGTGTCCTCCTCCACCGCCACGATGAATCCGTATTGTATGGCGAAGGCTATCACGAATATAGGCAAAAGCCAGGGTATGGCGAAGGCTCCCGAGATCACCAAGGACCATTTGGCCGGCCAGGCCGCCAGGCAGACGCCCAGGCTCAGCAGGAGATTGCCGACATAGAGCGGATTGCGGACATAAGAGAACGGCCCGCCGGTGATCAGGTTGCCCACCCCCGGCTCCAGGGTCCGGGTGGCCCCTCCGGCGTAGGCCACCGCCCAGATCCGGATCAGCTCGCCGGCCAAAGCTACCAGCAGGCCCAGGGTGATGGTCAATAATGTCGGCTTGGCCAGGATCAGGGTTGCCAGCAGCAGCGGGATCGGGGTATAGCTGCGCCATTTGAAAAACAGGTTGCCTAAGGTCGTTTTCAATTTTATGTCTCCGGTTTTTTAATTATTATATAAACACCCCTGCCTGTCCTGGCGAGCATGTTTTATCAGATCCTATTTCCAGGGTTTCAGATGCTGGCTTCCAGCACCGCCCCGCGATGCTCCAGCTCCTTCATCACCGCCGCTTGGGCGCACCATTCCAAACGGTTCTTGACATCCCTGAAATCAATCTGGTCCATGTAGATATTGCGGTAGGCGGCCACCGCACCGCCATAGTTGCCGATGGACTCATAGCACTGCCCCAGCAGATAGCACACCTCCATTTGATAACGGCTGTAGGGATGCCCTTCCAGGGGAACCTGCCTAAGCAGTTCCATGGCCGTGACCGCCTCCTTGCGTCCCCAGAAGGCTTTGGCCAGGGTCAGCACCCGGCGGTTGGCCAACTCTTCATCCAGCGGCTTGAAATTAAGTAGGGTTATGGCGGCATCGAATTTCTGGATTATTATCAGCTTGTTGGCCAGATCCAGTTTCCGGAACTGATCGTCCGGCGCATCCTGCAGCGCCTGGTAGGCTTTATCGATCTCCACCTGCAGGCGGCGGGAGGCAAAACGGCGCAGGGCGTTGTATACCTCGTTGGCGTCGGACATCATCCCCCGGACCTGGTCCATGGCCTCATCGGCCTTGGTCTCATCCCTCAAGGCCAGATGGGTCTCGGCCAGGAAGAAAAGGATCCGCATCCGGCGTTCGGGGTCGGTTATCATCCCGGAGGCCTGGGGCAGCATGTCGCGGGCCTGGGTGAATTTGCCCAGCTCAAAATAGATGGTCCCCAGCGCCTCATATATCTCCGGCAGTTTGGGACTGGCCGGCAGCATCTTCTCTATCTCCGCCGCGGCAGTTGGTCTGAAGGCATTATCCAGCTCGCAGGCCCTCATATACCCGGCCACCGCCTCGGCCAGCCGTCCCTGGTCGGCCAGGATCCGGGAGCTTAAAATGACCGCCAGCACCAGGTCGGGATTGAGGGATATCATCTCCTCCAGTTTGGCCAGTACCCTGAGCCGCTCATTTCCGTCGGTCTTATATATCGCCTGATATTCCCGGACCTCGGCCTCAGGCTGGTTGTTTTTACGATGAAGTTCGGCCAGCAGGTATCTGGCCCCCAGCAGATCCGGCTTTTCAGCGATGATGGCCTGCAGCTCGTGGCCCACCGCCTCCGCCAGGTTCGGGTCTCCGGCCATGGCGCTCTTGAGAAGATCAATGCTTTGCTGATAATTGGCCCGCAGGCGGTATATCCTGGCCAGCAGTACCTGATTGGACAGATTCTCCGGTTCCTTCTCCTGGGATATGCGCAGCAGGCTGATGGCCTGTTCATAAAGATTGGGATCGGAACTTACCGCCGATTCTATCAGCTGGCCGGCCTGGTCGATGTCCCCGTTGATGATGTAGGCCCGGGCCAGTGCCAGGTTGATTCGGAAATTTTCCGGGTTGGCCGACAGTAACTTGCGGTAGAGCGCCTCGGCCCCGGCAAAATTATCCGGGGCGATATCCATCAGCTGGCTTAGGGCGGCCAGGGAGGCATCGGTATTTTTCAGGATGATATCCATCCGGGCCTCGGCCATCAGGGCCTTGGCATTGGCCGGCTCCAGCTTCTGGATGCTTCTGAGGTCGGCGGCGATGTTCTCGGCCAGCCGGGGATCCTTCTCGCCCGCCAGCATCAATTCATCAATGGCCTGGTCGAATATCCGCTGATGCATCAGGACCCTGGCCAAGGCGTAATGCCCGGCCAGGCTGGTGACATCTATCTCCAACAGGCGTTTCAATGATCCGGACGCCTCGGCCGACAGGGCGGCATCCAGCTCCGAGGCCTTCATCAGGCTGCCGGCTGCCTTGGTCAGTTCGCCCCTTTCCAGAGATATCTGCCCCAGCCGCAGGTATGCCCCAGCCCCGCTTTGGTCGGGCCAGCGGGCGATTATCTGCTCGGCTTTCTGGAACGCCTTGTCCAGCAGTTTCTCCTGATACAGCAGCTCCAGCTGCAGCATTTGCAATTCGGCGTTATCGGGGCTCTTCTCCAGCAGCTGGTTTAATTTTTCGGTGACCTTGGGCACCATGGTCTTGTCGTATTTGATGGCCGACAGCAGGGCCGCTGCCATATCCTCCATTTTCCCGTCGTCCTGATAGCTTTCGGCCAGGGCCAGCTGCAGAGGGGCCGCCTGGGGATATTTCCGGGAGATCTCCTCCAAGGCCTTTTTGGCCAGCCCCGATGCTCTTTCGTCCCTGGTCAGCTTCAACAGCAACTCGGCCGATTTTTGATGCTGGCCGGCCTCGGCCAGGGCCGCCGCTTTCACAAAATCTATGGCCGGGTGGGATTGTCCCGATCCCTCCAGCTGGGAGCAGATGTCGATCAAAGCGGAATTAAAATCCTGCCCGTCCAGATAGGAGGCTCTTTCCAGGATGGGCAGATATTCGGCCCAGCTGGCCGGATGGCGCTTGGCCAGTTCCGCGCCGAACAGGGCGCTTTCCTTGAAGCGTGTTCCTTTCACCAGAATATCCAGCAGGGCCATCATCGGCGGCATATCGGAGGGATCCTGGGCCACCATCTTCTGCAGGCCGGTCAGGGCTTTTTCCTGATGCTCCTTTCCCAGGGTGGCCAGAAAGCGGTAGACCGGTATGGCTTTGGTCTTGTCCTGCCGTATCAGATGGCATTCTGCCAGGTAATTCAGGGCCTCGGGCTGTTCAAGGCTGGATTTCAGGATATCGTCCAGTTTTTCCAGCGCCAGATCCACCAGAGAGATGTCCTTGTCAACTATTTCATGAATAGCGCTAATGGCCTGGTCGTTCTGTTTGGCCGATATATAGGCGTCGATGATCTTGGTGGCCGCCTCGAAATTGCCAGGGGATCTATCCATTATCTTGCGATATCGATCCAGTATCTCCTCCAGCCGCTGGGGTTCCAACTCGGCCACCTTGGCATACCCGGCCATGGCCAGGTCCAGTTTGTCGGACTCAAGCGACAGGTCCCCCAGCAGCATATGGGCCCCGGCCATACCGGGATCCAGTTTGACGATCTCCCGCAGGGTGTTTATCCAGTTGTCTATGTGCTGTCGGTCCAGTAATACCAGCTTGCTGATCTTGTCAAAGGCTTTGGCGGCATCCTGCTTTTGAAGATGAAGCCGGACCAGCAGGGACAGCATCTCGATATTGTCGGGATCTCCCTGTGAGAAACTCTCCAGTTTGTTGATCACCCGGTCGGCCGCCCCGCTTTTGGCCGCCTCTACATACAACTCCAATGCCCGTTCCTTCTTGTCCAGCGACAGCAGGATGTCCCCATGCTTGAGCATGGTATCGGTATCCCCGGGGTGGTAGGAGGCCAGCTTGGCCGCCGCGGCCATCACGCTGTTCCCCTCGTCCTGGGAGCGGACCAGAATATTCTCCAGGATGTCCATGGCCTGGGACACCTGCCCCCGGCGCTCGGTAAGCAGGGCGGCCCCGTAATAGGTGGTCATCTCGCGGGCCATTGTCCCGGCCGGCTTGGCCGGCCCCTGGTAGTGATCCAGCGATTCCTTCAGCTTGTTGTATCGGGCATACATCACGTCCACGTCATGATTGCCCAGCTCCTTGACCAGCTTCACCGCTGCGTCGAAGTTTCTCTTCCCCAGGTTCATCTCAAAGGCCAGGTCGCCCATCTCCGGCAGCTGCCCGTCGGAGAAGAAGAACCTCTCGGCCAGCTCCATTATCTCCACGCTGCGGCTGGGCACCAGGGTCACCGCATTCTTCAGGGCCATCACCGCATCCCGGCCCTTTTTGTCGGCCAGATGAGCGGAGGCCAGGGCCAGCAACAGCTCGTAATCCTCGGCGCTGTTCTTCAGGCCCGAAGCCAGCAGTTCGGCGGCCTTGGAATGCTTGCCCTCGCTTCTCAGCTTCTCGGATTTCTGCAGAATCTGGTCCTTGGAAAGAAGAAAAAAATCGGCTAATGGGGACATCTCTTGCTCCTTGGGGTTTATGTATCCGCAATAGAAATGATCGCTATAAAAGACTGTCTTAGCTTGTAAAATTAACATATCGGGAAAGGGATGTCAAGAAACAAATATCATTGCAAAAGATATTCCCCGATCCTCTCCCCCGGCAAAATTTCCGTTGACTTATCCCGCTCTCATTTGTTAGACTAATAGCTAATGATTTTTAGGAGCGCATTCCATTGAAAGATAATAAGAATGACCTGCAGACAATCGAAAAACTGAACCAGGCCCGGCGGAACCTGAAAAAGGAGCTGGCCAAGGTGATCATCGGGCAGGAGATGGTGCTGGACCAGCTGCTGACCGCCCTGCTGACTAACGGCCACGTCCTGTTGGTGGGCGTCCCCGGCCTGGCCAAGACCCTGATAATAAACACCCTGGCCCAATGCCTGAACCTGAGCTTCAACCGGGTGCAGTTCACCCCGGACCTGATGCCCTCGGACATCACCGGCACCGACATCATTGAGGAGGAGCCCGGCAGCCGCCAGCGATCTTTCAAGTTCATCCAGGGGCCGATCTTCGCCAACGTGGTGCTGGCCGACGAGATCAACCGCACCCCGCCCAAGACCCAGGCCGCCCTGTTGCAGGCCATGCAGGAGCGCAAGGTGACCGCCGGCGGCAACACCTACAAGCTGGATGAGCCGTTCTTCGTGCTGGCCACCCAGAACCCCATAGAGCAGGAAGGCACCTATCCCCTGCCCGAGGCCCAGCTGGACCGCTTCATGTTCAACGTCTTCGTGGATTACCCCTCCTTCGCTGAGGAGATGGAGATTGTCAAGACCACCACCTCGGCCTACCAGGCCGATATCAAGCCGGTATTAAGCGGTGCTCAGATCATCGAGTTGCAGCAGCTGGTGCGGCGGGTGCCGGTGGCCGACCAGGTGGTGGAATACGCCGTGGGGCTGGCCCAGAAGAGCCGCCCCAAAAGCGAAACGGCCCCGGAATATGTAAAGGAATATGTCTCCTGGGGGGCCGGGCCCAGGGCTTCCCAGTATCTGATACTGGGCGCCAAGGCGCTGGCCATCATGGACGGCCGGTTGGCTCCGTCGATTGATGACGTCCGGACCCTGGCCCTGCCGGTGTTGCGGCACCGGATCATCACCAACTTCAACGCCGAGGCGGCCGGGGTGGATTCGGTGGAGATAATTAAAAGACTAGTATCGTAGAAGCGGATCCGGGCTTTGCCCACAGATTACGCAGATTATTACGGATTTAAGGGCGGGCCGAAACTGATTTATCACACAAAGACACTAAGACACAAAACTTCAAATACCGATGCCTCATAACATCATTAAACCAAAATTTTCCACCATGGATTCTTTTCAAATCTCCACCGCCTCCCGCAGCCAGTTTATTGACATCACCAGCCAGGTGCAAAAAGTGGTGGCCGAAAGCCGTATTTCCGATGGATTGTGCCACATCTGGGTGCCGCATACCACCGCCGGGCTGACCGTCAATGAGAACGCCGATCCTTCGGTGGTCGAGGATATTTTAAAGCAGCTGGACCGGATGGTACCTTGGGGCAATCACTACCGGCACGGCGAGGGCAACTCGGCTGCTCATATCAAATCCAGCCTGATGGGCTGCCATCTGACAGTGGTCATAAAAGATGGACGGTTGCAACTGGGCACATGGCAGGGCATCTATTTCTGCGAATTCGACGGCCCCCGGCAACGGCAGATATGGCTAAAAACAGTTCAATGTTGAATGTTCAACGTTGAATGTTTCTACGACCCCAAACGTTGCACTCTCGACGGGAATATAACAACCTCCAGCGCAGTATATAGTTTGGAAAACCCCACCGACCAAGAGCTGATAAAAAGGGTCCTGGAGGACGCCGCCCAGACCGACAGCAACGCCCGGATCAGAGCCGAGATAAACCGCCTGCCCAGTGAGCAACACCAGGTCCTGCTGTTGTGGGTGGACAAGGACCTCACCTACCAGGAGATCAGCAGGGTGCTCAGGATACCGGTGGGCTCGGTGATGTCCAGGCTTTTCCGGGCCCGGCAGAAACTGGCCCCCAGGATAAAGGAGATGGTGTGAAGCGTTTGTTGCCACTTATAATGGCCTTGCTGGCCGGCCTTTCCTGCGGACGCAGGGAAACAAAGGAAACGATACTGCTTCCGGTGATGATCGGAGGAAAGGTAGGCTACGCCGATCTCTCCGGCAGGATGGTCTGTCCACCGCAGTTCGACGATGGCGGCCTGTTCCAAGGGGGTTTGGCGGTTGTCGGGCTTAACGGCAAATACGGATACATAGACACCCATGGCAAGATAGCGATCCCCGCCAGGTACGACGAGGCCCTGCCCTTCGAGAACGGCCTGGCCTTGGTGGGATATTTGGATACTATGGCCAAAAAGAGGAATGATAGGCTCTTTTTGCGAGAAGATATGAATTGGGGCGCGATAAATAAGGCCGGCGAGTTCATATTAGAACCGAAATTTAAAATCGATTTTAAATTTCGCAACAGCAATTTATTTACTTTCCTTAAGAACGATTCCATGGGTCTGATGGAGACAACAGGAAAAGTTATAATCCCGCCGGTTTATGAAAATATCTCTTCTGTCGGTGAAAGTATTTTTTATGGATACAAAGGTGAACACTTTTATTTATTTGACTCTACTGGTCAAACCTTAACCGATTTGGTCTTTGACGACATCGATCCGACCGGATACAAATACGGTCTTCTCGCGGTTAAAAAGGGTGGCAAATGGGGCTATATTGACACCACTGGGAACATGGCAATCGATTCTGCCTATGAGGAAGCCTTCGGTTTTGATGCTAATGGTCATGCCTATGTCAAATTAAACGGCAAGAGAGGCCTTATCGATAGAAGCGGCAAGTACATTATTAAACCAATATACGAAGATTTTTGGATGCAGAATGATTCATTGTTTTCTTTCAAGAAGAAAGGTCGTTGGGGCATTTCAGACTTGTCAGGACGAATAATCGTTGAGCCAAAGTACGAGAGTATATCGTTATTTAAAAAATATATCGAGGTCGAACTTAATAACCGGCACGGGATTATAGATATAAATGGCTCTTGGGTAATAGACCCCATCTATGAAAGTATATGGATTTTTGACAACCTGACCTTCCTGTGCAAAGACAGCAAATGGAAAATAATAGGCAATAAGGACAACAAAATCTTTTTTGACAACTTGGATGCTGTCTTGCCCGTGCTGTCAATTTCTCACGAATCCAAGCATTATTGGTGCATAAGGCGGAAGGGTAAAATTGGCCTGATAGACTCGACCGGCCATTTGGTGCTGCCAATGGAATTTTATAAAATATATCATGTTCAGGATAACATTTTTGCGGCTTACAGCAAGGATAAGATGACTTATTACGATTATACGGGCAGAAATATCTGCGAGTCGGAGAAAGGTTTCTAATGATCGGATAAATACCCGTCAGTATCTCCCCCGAGGATCAGGAAAATTCTATGAACGCAAAAGACAAACATACAGTGGCCCCAGAGGAGCTGATGGCCTTTTCTGGACGGCCAGCTGGACGGGGGCCGCAGGGTGGCGGTCGAAGGGCATCTCAAGGCCTGCTCGGAGTGCCGCTCTTTGCTGGAAACTATGGATCTGGCCGAGCGGGCCGTTGCCCGCGCCGAGTCGACCGAGCCACCGGAGGGCTACTTTGCGAATTTTGCATCCCGCGTGGCCAACCGGATAGCCGGGGAAAGCCTGGCGACACGGCCCCCGCCAAAGGCAGGTGTGGGTGGAGCTGATTCCGAAGTATGGCTGTCATCCTGAGTAAACTTTGGGGCTTTGCCAACTGTAAGGATGAGCACCGTCACCCATTCAACTTGTCAGGCAGGTCAGCATTCTCAGGGTGACAAAAATATGATGCAATCATTCCCCTAAATATTTCTTGACAATGCTATTCACTTGGTTTATACTATTTTAGCTATGAGCAGTTATAAAGTATTAGTGGCCGATGACGAGCCGAATATCGTAAAGATCATGGAGTTTGAGCTTAAGAAGAGCGGCTACCAGGTGACGACCGCCTATGACGGACAGGAAGCCCTGGAGCTGATCAAAAGCAATCCGCCGGATCTGATATTGTCGGACATCATGATGCCCAATATGGACGGTTACGAGCTGTGCCGTGCGGTCAAAAATGACCCCAACCTGCGGGGCATCCCCTTTATTTTCCTGACCGCCAAGACCGGGCTGGAGAACCGCATTCAGGGCTATGTGCTGGGCGCCAGCAAGTATATAACCAAGCCCTGCGGCCGGCAGGATCTTTTAAAGACCATTGATATGCGCCTGCGGCTGTCCGAGGAGGCTAAAAAGCTGTTTGCCCAGAAGGCCAAGACATTTCAGGGCGACCTTTCCATCATATCCATATTCAGCCTGATAGATATGTTCTCCATCGGAGGCTGGAGCGGTTTTATAGAGATGACCAGCCCGGACGGCAAGAACGGCCGGATAGATATAACCGACGCCGTGCTTACTAAATACACCCTGGATGGGCAGGCCGGGGATGAGATATTGCCCCTGCTGTTATCCTGGACCCAAGGAAAATTTACCGCCGAACGAATTTAAAAACCCGCTGAACAAGCGGGTTTTTTAAATATGAATCTGTATATAAAACTCTCTCGTGCATTCCAACTCTAAAACCACCGAAATATATACCCATGTCTTCACCCAGGCTATAGGCAAAATAAAAAGCCCGCTTGACAATCTATCTTGAAAAGATATATACTGATTTTACGCAACAGTTGCGCAAATCTACCCCAAAATGGCATATAAAGCGAAATAGTTTCGCAAACACACTAGTTATGGGTTATTATTAAAACGACATGCACAATTTTGACGATTTAGTATACAGAAGTACAGCATTCACATTGAATGCATTGGAAGAAGCTAATTCTAAATTATTAGAAGCACTCAAGACAAGTGCATCAACAATTGCTGTTAAAAATCTTCAAATGCTTCAATTGCAAAAAGCAATTTTAGCTACTGGAATGTTTTCATTGTTCGATTCAATATTGCAAGAAGGATTGTCTTGTCGTAATGGATTAGAAGAGGCAAAAAAAATACTTATTCAAAAAGGGGAAATTGAACTTCATGATCATTTCGATGATTTCATCTGTGCTATCAATGTACTTAAACATGGACGAGGCAGGAGTTATGATTCGCTAGTAACAAAATCTGGATCATTACCCTTTAAGATAAAATTACCAGGTGAGAATTTCTTTTATGAAGGTGATGTTTCCGAAATTTCTACATTAATAGAGGTTAATGATAAATTCGTTTTAGACTGTGCAGAATTGATTGAACAAGTCTCTAAAGAGATGAGAAACGAATTTCAAGATTATTGTTTGTAGAATCTGTTTTAAAGACACAGAAAATAAAATGAAAAAGAAATAACAACCCATAACATCGTGTAAAAACAAGGCGGGGCGCAGTATCTGTATTACAAGTAAACTAAAATATATAAACCAACTACGGTCTGACAAGTTTGTCGGGTTCACACCCGCCCAATTTTTACACGAGGACCGTTGTCCGGCCCTTTCCATTAACGGAAATACGCGTTTTCTTACCAACCCTAAATAATAACCAATTACACTCATCCCCGCCTGGATTCCCGATCAAGTCGGGAATGACATAAAAGAAGCCCCCGCCTAAGCGGGGGCTTCTTCATATTCCGGTTGTTTGGCAACATATTTTCTCACCATCTGCCCGCAGTTGCTTCCTATCACGTTCTCCTCCATGTTCCCCACCGATTCTATCACTTGGCATTCCAGCCTTATGACAACCGGAATACACGCCCATGCAGGTCTTGGGCAAAATAATAAGTACGCTAGATCGCTATAAAAGAAAGAAAAATAATTGATTTTTAGATTGAACAGGGGTATAATAAAAAATATGCGAAGCCAGTCGCAGGTCCAAGATATACGCATCTTCCCTCTCGTCTAAAATCAACAATACACGCCTGCGCGCAGGCACGCACTTCGGCACTCCAGTAGTTAGCTGCAATTGTAACCTAAATCAAGAAAGGTGTTTCTTCAATATGGATAGAAAATTTTGGGATGACATATTTGAAAATTATAATTCAGAAATATTTGACGTATTTAAGAGCGACAAAAACGGAATAATTAAATTATGGATTAACGATGTAGCATCTTCGAGAAAAACAGTAGCTGATTTTGGCTGCGGAATCGGCAAATGGCTACCCTTACTTTCAAGGCAATTCGGGGAAGTTTTTGCAATTGATTTTTCATCATCCAATCTGAAATATAACAAAGGGAAATATAAGACTTTTAAAAACATCAATTATCAAAATATTGATATGACACAGAGAATAGAAAGTTCATATAACTTCGATGTGATATTATGTGTAAATGCTATTCTCAATGCTGCACATTCCAAACGAAAAAATTTCTTTACAAATATCTTTACAAATTTGAATACAAAAGGGCATCTGATTTTAGTGGTTCCTTCTCTTGAATCAGTATTATATAGTGAATTTATTTCAGCAAAGTGTGATCATAAAGGAGGGAGTAATACTAAAAAAACAACTAGGAGGATTGGTAAAAATGAATATATTAAATTCAAGCAAGGAATTGTTAATATAGATGCGATACCAACAAAACATTATTTAAGGGAAGAATTAATTTCAACGTTAAATGAGATTGGTTTCAAAATCGTAAAATTTGATAAAGTTAAATACCCCTGGAGTACAGAAATAGCGAATTTTCCAAAATCGTTAAAAGCTCCTTATCCTTGGGATTGGGTTGTTATGGCAACAAAAAACAAGAAGTGAAGATGTGACTAAACATTGCCCGGACTGCACAAACCTTGGTCAAGATATGAACCATTGGCCGACGTTTCTTCTTTTAACGGGAATACGCGTTTCATACCACACACATATACACCCGACACCCCTGGATTCCCGATCAAGTCGGGAATGACACTTAAACGAATATGAAAAAGCCCCAGCCTTAGGCTGGGGCTTTTTCATATTCGGCAGGTTTCCCGGCATACCTCCTCACCATCTGCCCGCAGTTGCTGCCTATCTCATTCTCCTCCATATTCCCAACCGATTCTATAACCTGATACCCTAAAGAGACAAACTCCCGGGCCTTTTCTGTTACCAGTCGCTGGGCTTTTTCATGATCCTTTATGCATTGCAATGAATTCTCCCCTGCCGTAGCCGTGGGATTTAACGGAGTCAACTTAATGGCAAAATATTCCGGATCGAAATATTTGACTATGCTTTCGGCATCGCAGGGCAGGCCCGGCGACAGGGCAAAATTAAGGGACGGCTTGCGGCGGCCGGGTTGGTAAAACCTTTGGCCGTAATCGGACATCCATTGCCAGCTCATTTTGGGATAGGGGATCAGCTTATCCCGCAGCGTCGGGTCGGTGGTGTTAAGGGAGAACTGCAGTTGAAAATCATCAAATTTACGGGAAACATTTAATAATGACTCAAACCATTTTTCCCGCCCGGCCGGGGCCACCGTGGCAATGCACGGCATAGCTTTCGGGTATTTTTCTGCCAACCAGTACAGGGCGTCTATCACCGCATCGTTAAGGGCCGGCTCGCCCATTCGGGCAAATTGTACTTTCAGCTTTGGGCATTTTTGTGGATCCAGATCCTTGTTCTCCAGTATTACATGCTCAATCTGGGCAATGATCTCGGATATCGTTAGGTTGCCTTTGAAATTGCCCCCGGCATCGCACATCAGGCATCCCACCGGACAGCCAAACTGGCTGGAGACTACAATCACCCACTTTTTGTCCCGACAGCCGACCGCAGGTTCGCACGAATCAACAAATTCGACCATCAGGGATGGATCGCTCCGCATCTCGGCCAGATATACACTGGCCAGCTCTTTTCTCCCGTTTTTTCCGATTATCCGCATCACTGGTTTTCCCGTATAAAGTTATAGGCCGTCATGGTTTTTTTGATGCCGTCGCCGAAGGCGATGGCCGCCTGCCGGTGTTTTAGGCTGGCCAGATCCCCGGCCATATATAGTCCCCGGTTCAGCAGGGCACGTGCTCCGGGCGATATTTCGGGCATATTTCTTTTACTGCCGATTGCCACCAGGCAATAATCAAACCTTTTTTTTAGAAGTCTTTCATTAGTTTTTAGCGTGATGTCCAGCTTGTTGATATTTTCGGCAATTTTTATAACATTCGTTTCGCATCTGATCTGGACCATTAGCTTTTTTGCTTCCCGGTGTAATTCAGCAAAAACCCGATCCTGCTTGCCCCTTACCGCAACCGTCACCCTGGCCTCGGTCTCGGCCAGGCTGCAGGCCTGGTCGAAGGCCGTCTCTCCCCCGCCGACCACCAATATCCTTTTATCTTTCAAGTCTGGCGGAATATCGGTCCAGCGATAGAAAACGCGCCGACCCTCTAAACAGGGCTCCGAGACCCCGGATTTTAGTTTTTTGGGGATAAGCCCCATAGCCACGATCAGAGATCTTGCTATCCGATTGTATCGGCCTGCTTTTATGTGAAAGCAACCATTCTTGAAATCTATCCCGGAACAGGTCTCCGTCATCATCCCGACACCTTTGCCCTTGGCCTGCCTGGTCAGGGATTTAAGCAGTTCTTTCCCGGGAACATCCTTTTGTCCCGGGAAATTCGCCACCCGCCGAGCCATAAGCAGACGGCTGGAGGGCTTCGGTTTTTCTATGACTGCATGCTTCAACCCCATATGGGCCGCCTGGATCCCGGCCCCCAATCCGGCCGGTCCCCCGCCGATGATGAGAAGATCGTAATTATTCATTGGCTATCGCCTTTTGGAACTGTTTGACAGTCATCACCCGGCTGAAGCCGTGCTTTAATGCCAAAATGGCCGCCTTGTGATAATCGGAATTCTTGGAACAGCAGGCATCCGTAATCACAGTGGACCGGTAGCCCAGCATGAAACCGTGGCGCACGGTGGTATCCACGCACAGATGGGTCATCACCCCGCAGATTATCAGGTGATTGATCTTCTCTTTTTTAAGCAGCCTATCGAGCTTGGTTTTAAAAAAAGCCGAAAAGTGCTCTTTTTTGAGTTTATGAGAGTCCTG
>JAHJLF010000025.1 GCA_018821925.1 Candidatus Edwardsbacteria bacterium | reverse complement strand
TCCTCCGGAAGACTTAAAGAGATCTATGACGAATTGATCGACAAACGGGGCCAGCTGGCTGATGTGCATACAATTCAGAGTTTGCGGCCCGAAAGCATTATAAAACACATTGACCTTTATATGGAAATCATGTTCAGCCAGTCCCTGCTTTCCCGGGCCGAACGAGAGATGATGGCTGTGGTCGTATCGGCATGCAATAAATGCGAATATTGCCAGATCCATCATTCTGCGGCCTTGAACCATTATTGGAAAAATGACCATAAAGTGATATTGTTGAGAAAAGATTACCGCCAGGCAGAATTGTCCGGAAGAGAGGTGCAGCTATGCGCCTTTGCCGAGTCTCTTACCCTGAATCCCGGCCAGTCCAAGGAAATTGATCAAACCGAGCCGTTGCGAAAAGCAGGGCTTTGCGACAGCGCCATATTGGATGCCACATTGGTGGTGTCCTATTTTAATTTTGTCAACCGGATAGTGTTGTCCCTGGAGGTTGGCCTTGAGAAGGACCCGGGAACCGGGTATAACTATTAACTGAGCATCCCTATGAAAATAACAATTCTTTGCGAAAATCAAGCTGGTCATAGCGGTTCCAGGTTCTTCCTGGCCGAATGGGGGTTGTCCTTATACGTCCAGACACAAGATATCAATCTTCTTTTCGATACCGGGCATACCGGCGTCTACCAGCACAATGCCAAACAGTTGGGCCTCAATCTTGACCGCACAAACTTTATCGTGCTGTCGCACCACCACTGGGACCACGTCGGTGGTTTACAACATCATGGTTTTAAGACTAAAAAGAAGCTTATTGTACATCCGGAATTGATTGTCAAACTTCCGGCAAAAGAATCCCGTAAGATAAAACAGGATTTCAAGGTCATTGCCTCAGCCGAACCCTTGGAATTTTCCCGAGGCATTTATTACCTGGGCGAGATCCCCCGCCAGAGCAGCTTCGAAAAAGGAACATTCAAAAATGAGCGGATGCCGGACGATTCGGCAGTGGCCATTAAAACCAAAAAGGGCACGGTGGTTGTCACGGGCTGTTCCCATTCCGGCATTTGCAATATATGTGAATATGCCAAGAAAGTGACCGGGCAGAGGATTTACGCTGTGATCGGCGGGTTCCACTTATTCGAGAATAATCCAAAAGCGGTAGCCGGAGCCATTAAATATTTTAAAACAGAAAAGCCCCGGTTTATCTACCCGATGCACTGCATTGATCTTCCCACCCTGGCCAGATTTCATGGCGAATTTGGGATAACAAAATTGTCGGCCGGTGACAAAATAAAGATTTAAGATCGATGCCAGTAGATTTTTCGGTTCTTTTACCCAAGTCATCTTAAAAGCAAATCATAAAAGCCCCGCTTATATAGCGGGGCTTTTATACCTTACTCTAATGAGGGCGACATATTATAAAGATTGCTTCGTCTGTCAATACTTTTAGCCTTCTCGCAATGACTATGGGACAAAAGCAAATCTGCGTAAATCAGCGTCCCAAGTTACCCTTTCAGCTTCTCCTCCAACTCGGCGATCCTTCTCTCCAGGGCGTTGATCTTCTTTATGTACTCCGGCAGCATGGCCACCGAAGCCTCGCGGCGCCTGGCCTGGAAGTGCGGCCGGGCAGGATATCCCGAAACCACCGTTTTGGAAGGAATGGACTTGGTGACCCCTGACTGGGCTCCTAAGGTGACGTCATCGCCGATCTTCAGATGGCCGATTATCCCCACCTGCCCGGCCATTACCACCCGGTCGCCCACGTAGGTGGACCCGGCCATCCCGGACTGCCCTGCCACGACGCCGTCCCGGCCGATATGAACGTTGTGGGCGATCTGCACCAAGTTGTCTATCTTGGTCCCCTGTCTGACGATGGTTGACCCCAGAGCCCCCCGATCAATGGCGGTATTGGCCCCCACCTCCACATCGTCCTCCAGAATGACATTGCCCACCTGGGGGATCTTGAAATATTTGTCTCCGTCCTTGGCGTAGCCGAAGCCGTCCGCCCCCACCACCGCCCCGCCATGCATGATGACCCGATTTCCTATCCGGCAACCCTCCCTTATGGAGACCTGGGGATAAATCAGGCAATCGTCTCCCACCGTTGTCCCTTGGCCGATATAGCATAGGGGCATGATCACCGTATTGGCGCCTATTTTGGCCCCGGCCTCGATGACCACATAGGCTCCGATGGTGGCGCTCTTGTTTATCTGGGCCGAGGGATCGATGATTGCGGCGGAGTGAATGCCCGGCTGGGGCTTTGTTTTGCCGGCGTTGTAGAAGAAGGTCACCGCCTTGGCGAAGCTTAAGTATGGGTTATCAGTGACTATCAGGGTCCGGCCTTCTGTCGCGACATTTTTGGGGACGATGATGCAGGAGGCCTTGGTGGATCCCAGATATTCGGCATAACTGGGATTGGCCATAAAGCTGAGCTGGCCGGGTTGGGCCTCCTTCAGGCCCGCCAGGCCGGTCAGTTCCACATCCGGCCCCTGCAGCTGTCCCCCGCATTCATTAGCCAGCAGGCTGGCCTTGTATCCGCTCATTGCTGGGATATCCTCTGGCTTATTTTTTCCGCCAGGCTTTCACAGCCTATCACCAGTTCGCCCTCGCCGTTTACTTTCTCGCTCTCCTCGGCTATTATCTGATCGCGCTCCACGTTGTATATCTTGATGGTGATGGTTATCTGGTTGTTGGCCAGGTTCTGGGTGATCTGTCCCAGGGTCATATAACCGGCGTTGAGGATCTTGGCCATCTCCAGGCCCCGGGCCTCCTTGACCTCGGACTTGGAGAGCCCCTTGTCCTTTACTATATCCTCCACTTGCTTCTTGGCCACCGGCTTCAATTGTTGCCCCCTCTCCAGCGCGGTAAAGATGAACTCCTGGGCCTGCTTGCCGAACTTCCTCTTGATGGCCTCGGCGTCCAACTCCCAGATGGGGAAGAGAGCGATGCTGGGCAGAACCTTGGCGGCTGTTCCCTCCTCCTTGGCCAGCTCCTCCAGCACCTGTTCGGTGATGTCCAACTCCTTGGAGGCGTAGACCACCAACCCCGTCGAGGAATCCAGCACCATCAGCAGGTTATTGTCCAGCGCCACCCGCTTGACCACATTGCCTATCTTCTCGGCCATGGGCTTGGACAGCTCGCGGTTCTTCTGGTCGGCCTTTCCGCCCGGATCGAACATCTCTTTTACAAAGGCCTCCAATTCCTTCTTCTTGAGGGAGACCTCCTCTTTTTTGGCCTTGCGCCGTTCGCTGCTAATCACCAGGTCCGTCTGCTCCAGGCTCTTCTCCAGAGAATCTATCGTCTTGCGTTTGTTCGTTATCTCCTTGTTCCAGCCTTCTATGATCCGGTTCATCTCCTGCCGGATATCAGCAGCCCCCCGGTACTGGGCGAATACGGCCTTGGAGTCCAGGTAGCCAACCTTCTGACTGTAAGCGCTGCCCGGCAAAAACAAGACCGCCAGAAACAGGAGAAATATCTCCCTGGGATATCTGATCCTCATACCCAATGCCTTTCCGTTTTTGGTTGATTAAAACGAAGTCCCCAGTTGGAAATGCAGCTGCCACTTGTCGGACTGCACGTTCTTGTCCCAGTCGAATCCCCAACCCCAGTCCAGGCCCAGGACGCCCAGCATCGGCACCTCGGCCCGCACCCCCAGGCCGGCGCCCTTGTAAAGCACCGAGGGATGGATTTTGTCGTATTGGGTCCAGGTGTTCCCGGCGTCGGCAAAGGCCAGCAGGTAGACGCTCTGGGTGAAGCTGTACTTCAACTCCAGGTTGCTGATCAGCATTATCCGGCCGCCGTAGGTGGCCCGGTTGATGCTCTGATCGGGATAGCCCCGCACCCCGTCGTCGCCCGAACCGCCGATGCGGAACCTCTCGTAGGGCGGAACGGTGGCGGGATCCGTATAGCCGTCCACCACCCCGGTCTTGGCCCGGGCCATCCCCACGAACTTCCAGAACAACGGCCGGTAGTGGCGATATTCCAGTAGATATTTCTGAAAATTGATCCTGCCTCCCAGGATGCCGCCGGCGTACTTGGCCAGGCCCACCGTCCGGGTACCGCGGCTGGCATTGAAGGGGCGGTCCCGGCTGTCCCTTACCAGCGTAAACGAAGTGCTCGATGATATGGATGGGAATGCTTGAGTGCTCATAGCTTTTGCAAAAGATTCGGACATATCCGTGATATTGATCCTCTCCAGGCTGTATGCCCAATAGCCCCGGGTGTAATCCAACCAGGGGATTGGGCGCCCCAGGCTCAGGCTGCCTCCGGTCTTCTTCTGGGTATATTCGGAGTACGAATACTGGGTGTGATAGACATTGACGCCCACCGAGGTCGGGGTGTCGAACAGCCAGGGCTCGGTGAAGCCCAGGTCAACGTTGAATTTCTTGTTGCTGAATTCGGTCTTCAGGTTCACCTGCTGGCCCCGGCCCAGAAAATTGGGAACCCCGATCTGCACGAAGCCGGCCAGGCCGTCGGTGGCCCCGTAAGTGGTTCCGATTTGGAACTGCCCCACCGTCTTCTCCTTGACATCGAAGATCAGGTCGATGTTGCCCATGGTGTCGGCCGGCTGGTAGTTAAGCTGGACGTCCTCGAAAAAACCCAGGGTGAATATCTCCCTCTGGCTGCGCATCACCTTGGAGCGCCGGAACAGCTCGCCCGGCTTGACGGTCAACACCCGGCGGATCACCTTCTCCCGGGTCTTGGTGTTGCCGGCGATGATCACCTTGTTGATGTAGGCCGGTTTGTTCTCGATGATATTATAGGTGACATCCACCGTGGAATCCCGCAGGTCCTGGAAAGGCTCGATGTGGCAGTAGATGTAGCCCTCCTCGGTGTAGATGGAGAACAGGTTCTCCAGGGTCTTGTCGGCGTCGTCTATCCGGAAGACCTTTTCCGGTTTGAGCTCGGTCATCCGGTAAAGCCTCTTGGTATTGATCTTGTCGTTGCCCGAGAACTCCACCCGGCCGATCCTGAACTCCGGCCCCTCGGTCACGTCCAGATGAATGTTCACCCGATCCATCTTCTGGTTGTAGGACAGCGAGTCCTGCCTGGCGGCTATCTCCAGGTGGCCGTGGTTCTTGTACAGCCGGGTCACCCGGTCCAGGTCCTGGGCCAGGGTATCCTGATTGAAGGATCCGCCTCGGAACCAGGGGATTACCTTCCAGACCAGGGTCCAGCCCCGGGGCTTGGTTTTCATGGCCTTGATGACGGCCTTGTCTGTTAGGGCCTGGTTGCCGCTGACCAGGATCTTCTTGACCCGGATCTTCTTGCCCTCCTCAATCTTGAAACGGACCGCATAGCGGCTGCCCGACTCTATCAGGGTATCGTCAACCTGGGCGTTGAAGTAGCCCTTCTCCATATACATGGCCCGGATGGTATCCTTGGATTGAGCCAGATACTGGGGATCCAGAAAACTGCCGGGCTTAAGGGCGATCTTTCCCTCCAGCTCATCGGACTTGATCTTCTTGTTGCCCAGGAGTTCTATCCTTTCCACGATGGATTTCTCCGTCACCGAAAATACCAGAACGTACCCGTTCTCGGTGGAATCTCTGGCCACCGCCACCTCCGAGAAATACCCCAACTGGTATATCTTCTTCACCGCTTCCGAGATGTTGTTGTCGTTCATCTGATCGCCCGGCAGTATCCCTGATGCGTTCAGCACCACCTCCGGATCGATGCGCTCGATACCCTCTACCCTAAGGTCGGCGATGATGGCGGCATTGGCCGGCAAAGCCTGAACAAAGAACGAAACTATCAAAACTATTGACGGGAATAAAAAACGGTTCATATATGTCTTTCTTTTTTAGTTATCGGGTTTGTTTAAAATGATTTTACTTATTGAACTTGTAATACTACATAGCAAGGGTAGAAATCCAGTTCTTTGGGCCTTATCTTATTTCTTTCTTTTTCTCCGCTTTCTCTTTGAAGAGAAAGCTCCAAAGTCACGCCAAAGGCGGATCCGCCTATATGGATTTACCTGCGGTGGCGGAAGAACTGTCGCTGCACCGCTGCTTGAATGGCATAATAGCCAGCCGCCTGAATGTCTTGATCACGAAACAAAGCACCCGCAGGCAAAACATTTTTAACGGCAGCTTTTGCCCTGCAGCAGCGCTGATGCGACCCGGAACCCCGCCTTTAAGTGGAGCGGCTCACACTTCAGCCCCGATAAAGCAGTCATTGCGTCATAGGCCCCCTGCATGTTCTGGTTCAATGAATGCCGGGGCGTAGGCCTTACTATCCGCGGAGCTGGGCGGCAAAGACTTCCTTCGACAAAGCAGGCACGATGTTCTTCTCAGGACGGCGTCTTTGGTTACTTTCGGCGCCTGCCCTGAAAATAGCAACCCGCCTTAGTTGTGAAGGGTCATAAGAAAGTAACATTTAAGATATTACAGACCTTCTTTTGGATAAAACTTAATACCAGTTCGTGATAAAAACATCTGCTGGAATTGAACTGTAATTATAACATTCATGGATTATGCAGTCAATTGAAAACCTTGCCCATTAAACATGACCAGGCTGGCTATGGCCAGCCTGGTCATGGGCTCACTTATTCGCTTTGGGACGTTTTTTCCTGACGCCTCTTCCTGTTTTTTTTATGGACCGCGGAACGAATTTTAAGACCTCGCCTTCGGCTTCGATCAGCACGCCGTCCCCGAACTTTATATCGGCCTTCAGGATCTCCTGGGACAGCGGGTCCTCCACCATCCTCTGGATGGTGCGGCGCAAAGGCCTGGCCCCATAGGTGGGATCGAATCCCCTGTCCACCAGCAGTTCCTTGGCCTGGGGCGTGATGCCGATGGTGATGTTCTTTTCCTTAAGCCGCTGGGAAAGCTGGCCGATCAGAATGTCCACGATTTTGCCCATCTCCGGCCGGCCCAGGGAATTGAACACCACCACCTCGTCCACCCGGTTTAAAAATTCCGGGTTGAAGGTTTTTTTAAGTTCCGACAGCACCTTGTCCTTCATCTGGTCGAAGGCCAGCAGCTGATCGTTCTTCTGGAATCCCAGGCTGACACCCTTCTTGATCTCCCGGGCCCCCAGGTTGGAGGTCATGATCAGCACCGCGTTCTTAAAGCTTACCTGGCGGCCGTAGGAGTCGGTCAGTTGGCCGTCCTCCAGCACCTGCAGCAGCATGTTGAACACATCGGGATGGGCTTTCTCAATCTCGTCCAGCAGGACCACCGAATATGGCTTGCGCCGGATCTTCTCGGTCAGCTGGCCGCCCTCCTCGTATCCCACATAGCCCGGAGGCGCCCCCACCATCCGGGAGACGGCGAACTTCTCCATGTATTCCGACATATCCACCCGGATCAGGGCGTTATCGTCGCCGAACAGGAAAGAGGCCAGAACCCTGGCCAACTCGGTCTTGCCTACCCCGGTGGGGCCCAGAAAAATGAACGAGCCCATCGGCCGGCCGGTGTCCCGGATGCCGGCCCGGCTGCGGCGCACCGCCCGGGAGACGGCCTCCAGGGCCTGGTCCTGCCCCACCACCCGTTTATTGAGTTCCTCCTCCATCCGCAATAAGCGGGCGGACTCCTTCTCCTCCAGCTTGACGATGGGGATGCCCGTCCAGCGTGAGATCACATAAGCTATATCCTCCTCGGTGATGCGCACCGCCACCAGGTCGCGGCTCTTCTTCCAGGCTTCGCGCAGCCTCTCAATTTCCTGGCGCTTGTTCTTCTCCGAATCCCTTAAGGTGGCCGCTTTCTCATAATCCTGGCCCTTGACCGCTTCCACCTTTTGGACCTTGATGTCCTTGAGCTCGCTCTCCAGGAATTTTATCTCGGCCGGTGTCTCGGAGGTGGACAGCCTGGCCCGCGAGCCGGCTTCGTCCAGCACGTCGATGGCCTTGTCCGGCAGAAAACGGTCGGTGATGTAGCGATCGGACAGCCTGACCGCCGATTCTATGGCCTCATCGGTATATTTCACCTTATGGTGATCCTGGTATTTCTCCTGCAGGCCCTTCAATATCTTCAGCGATTCGTCCACCGATGGGGCCTCCACTATGATGCTCTGGAAGCGGCGCTCCAAAGCCCCGTCCTTCTCTATGTGCTTGCGGTATTCGTCCAGGGTGGTGGCCCCCACGCACTGCATCTCCCCCCGGGCCAGGGCGGGCTTGAGCATATTGGAGGCGTCCAGCGCCCCCTCGGCCCCGCCGGCACCCACGATGGTGTGCAGTTCATCCAGGAAGATGATGTTATCCTGGGTCTGGCGCATTTCGTTCATCAAGGCTTTCATCCGCTCCTCGAACTGTCCCCGGTACTTGGTCCCGGCCACCACTGCGGCCAGGTCCAGGGCCATCACCCGCTTGGACAGCAGGGGCTCCGGCACCTCGCCGCTGATTATCTTCTGGGCCAGCCCCTCCACGATGGCGGTCTTGCCCACCCCGGCCTCGCCGATCAGCAGGGGGTTGTTCTTCTTGCGCCGGGACAGGATCTGAATGACCCTCTCTATCTCCCGGTTTCGCCCGATCACCGGGTCCAGCTTGCCGTCCTGGGCCAGCCGGGTCAGGTCCCGGCAGAAATAATCCAGGGCCGGAGTCTTGCTCTGCCCGTTTGATTGGGGCATCGGCGATGATCCCGGCTCGCTGGACAGTAGGCGCATGATCTCGGAGCGCATCATCTCCGCGCTGAGGCCCAGCGACACCAGGGCCCGGGAGGCTATGCCGTCCTGATCTTCCATCAAGCCCAGCAGCAGGTGCTCGGTGCCCACATAATTATGTTGGAGGTTTTTGGCCTCCTCAACCGCCAACTCCATGGCCCGGCGGGCCGACAGGTCGAAGGGCAGTTCGCCCATCATGATGGTCTCGCCGCCCTTGGGCATCAGCTCCTCCACCTTGCGGCGGATCTGCTCGGTGCTTAAGCCCAGGCTTAAAAGCACCGCCACCGCCACCCCCTCGCCCTCCCGGAGAGTGGCTAAAAGGATATGTTCGGTGCCGATGTAATCGTGCTGCAGGCGTCGGGCCTCCTCGCGGGCTATGAACAGGACCCTTTTGGCCCTTTCGGTAAATCTATTATCTTTCATAATAATTACTTATTGATATTTGACTGTTTTGAGGTATGAAAAGTTTAAATAAAATTTGCCAGAATACCCCTGACCATTTTGGCCCTTTCCCCGTCCCGTTCATGGGCCTCCATCTGGGCGTCCAGCAGGATCTGCAGATGGGCCGGCTGGGTTATGATCAGCAGTTTGTTGAGGGCATTCAGCCCTATCCTAGGGAATATGTCTAAGGAAATGCCCAGGCGCAGGGAGGATGACAGCTCCAGAAATTCCTGGGTGGAAAGCATTCTGGCATTGGCCAGGATGCCGAAGGCCCTCCAGATGTTGTCCTCGGTCTGCCGGCGGGCGTGATCCATGATGTAACGGCGGGTCTCCAGTTCCTGCTCCATCAGGCTGCGCCCCACCCGCTCGACATTCTCAATTATCTCCAGCTCGTTCCGGCCCAGGGTGGCCCGATTGGAGATCTGGAAGATATCCCCGGCCACCTCGCTGCCCTCGCCGTAGAAGCCCCGCACCAGAATACCCTGCTCCTCCAGTTGGTTTAAAAGTTTTTCGATCCTCTTGGCCCGTACCAAAGCCGGCAGGTGGATCAGCAGGGAGGCCCTTAAGCCCGTCCCCAGGTTGCTGGGACAGCAGGTTAAAAAACCCCACTCCGGGGAATAGGCCATCTCCAGTTTCTGCTGCAGCTGGTCGTCCACCTGATCCACTATCCGGAAAGCTTCGATCAGATCCAAGCCCGGCAGCAGGCTCTGCATCCGGATATGGTCCTCCTCGTTGATCATCAGGTCCAGCGACTGGTTCCTTCCCACCAGCACCCCGGCCCCGTTCTTTTTATCCATCAGATCGGAGCTGATCAGCCGGCGCTCCCAAAGGGCCGTCATGTCCAGCTGGGTCAGGACATCCAGGTCGAAGAAAGCCGCATCGCCGAAATAATTCACCGCTGACGAAGCCTTCCTGATCTCTTCCCGGACCAGGCTGCGCTCAGCCTGTTCGGACCGGTCGGGAAAAAGATGCTCCGCCAGGTTGCGGGCCAGACGCACCCGGCTGGAGATCACCACTCCGGGATCGCTGTCCGCCAGTTTAAGCCATCCGGCCTCCTGGCCAATCAGGCCCTGTATGCCGTGGTCGGGAAGGTTCATCTGGCCCCGCTGGTCTCCAGTTCTCTGATCTGGTCGCGCAGGTCTGCCGCCTTCTCGTATTCCTCCTTGAGCACCGCTGCCTGCAATTCCTGCCTGAGCCGCTCCATCCGGTTTTCGGAGGGCGCGGCTTTGATATCATCGGAGGTCGGAGCGGCCTTGCCCAGATGATCGTTGATGCCGTGTATCTGCCTGACCAGGGGTTTGAGGCTGGCATTGAATACCTGATAGCAGCCGGGGCATCCCAGCCGGCCCAGTTTTTTGAAATCGGTCAGGGCCAGCCCGCATTTGGGGCATTGGGCCGCATTATCGTCGTCCTGCTCGGTGCTGATATCGCGGATCATCCCGGCCAGCATATCGCCCAGGGACGACAGGGCCAGGTTCAGGCTCTTGGCCAGGCCCTTTAGCTCGGCGCACTCCCGGCACAGGTTGTATTCGGTGTTACGGCTGTCCCGCACCTCGGTGTAATGCATCACCGCTTCGTTTTTTTTGCACAGATCGCAAATCATAATGATCTATAGTTGATTAATAATTTATGAAATAATTGAGGGATAAACGCCGCCACACATTCAAACTATCAGGCATTTCAGCCGTCTATAGGTGTGACACTTTTATATCCGCTAACATAAGTAAATATAGCCATTAAACCCCGCTTTGTCAACCCCTGAGAACCTAAGTGTGGTTGATGGAAGTTTTCACCTCCCGGCGGCAAACAGCTCCCCGGAAACAGCCGCAATATCCGGACGGCTGCCCAGCGCTATCCTGGCGCAGAAGCCCTTCCCGGCGATGAATTCCAGGGGCTGGCGGATATTCCGGACCAGCTTC
>JAHJLF010000024.1 GCA_018821925.1 Candidatus Edwardsbacteria bacterium | reverse complement strand
GCTATCTCGACAACCCTGATGGTCAGCCCGTACCAGCAGTGGGAAGCCATCGTCTCGGCCGGTGAGACTGCTGCCGATAAACATGGCGTCGAGCTTATCACCAGGGACTGGAGAAACGGCTTTGATTACGCCCGAAGCATGGCCGAGACCATGGGAATCTATCGGCAGAAATACTGCGGCTGTATCTTCAGCGAACGGGACAGATATTTAAAAATAAAAAAGCAAAAGTAAAATATAGAATATAAAACAATGAGTCAGAAAAAGGAAAAAGTTCTGCGCTTCGGGGTCTCGGTGGAGGAAAACCTGATACAAAAATTTGAAAAACTCATCAAGCGCAAAGGCTATACCAACCGCTCCGAGGCCATCCGGGACATGATCCGGAACCTGTTGGCGGTCGAGGCGGCCGAGAAGGGTCAGGAGATGGTGGGGGCCATTCTGATCATCTATGACCACCACCGGCCCCATTTAGTGGAAAAACTGCTGGCCCTGCAGCACGATGCCGACGCCGAGATCATCGCCTCTCAGCACGTGCATCTGGACCATCATCACTGCATGGAGACCATTATCGTCAGGGGGCCGGTGGAAAAACTGGAGGACCTTCAGGGAAGGATCGGCGCCCTGAAAGGAGTGGGACAGTGTCTGCTTTCCAAGGCCAGCTGCCAGGTTCTGCACTGATGGCAGAATAATTTATCTTGACGCATTATTTGTATCGTGCTACAATAATTATAATTGTAACACGATTTTATTTGCAAAATATAATCAAACAACGGCGCCCATTATTGACGATGAAAAAGCCTCTGGTTTATTGCTGGAGTAATATAACAGATAATGCCCCGATCGAAGTTGGTTTTCAACAACAAGGAGGAATATGCCGGATTTTGTTAGAACGGGTCTGCATGGATTAAGCGAACCTCGGTGGAATAATAATTATGACTTCATTTATGAAATACCGCCCATCCCCCTCCATTATCAACATGGTATTTTAGCTGGAAGCTACCTTCATGATCAGGAAATAATAAAAATGGGTTTTAATGATGTAAGTATCTTTTTAGGGCATGTTTGTCTTTGTGGCGCCGGAGGGTATCAAATTTCCCAAATTGCTACAGAATTTATGCACGGAACCGAAAAACCATTAGAAAGAGGTAAATTTAACCTTATAAGCAGCATGGATCATACGGTAAGCGATGTAATCGCCTACGTTCTGGGAAGCAGCCGGAGAAAGAATCCTGACAAAAACCATTATCTCCTCGATGAGACCATAAAAGCACCCAGGAGAGAATTTCATTACTATATTGGCTATTGTCCGCAAAAGATGGCGGTCCATATCATATACCGTAAGCATCTGCTAATGGATAACGAGCAGATGGATAAATTGTGGGAAATAGAATGCTCTTATGAAAAAGATCCTGCTTCTGTATGTCAAGATGATATGAAATTATATCGCGATGCAATGGTTAATGCTGTAAAGGATGTTTTGCTAGGTCGAATCCTCGGTCTATTTGAAGCAAAAAACATTGAATATGATGAGTTTTTATTGCGGGCAAACCGATTAAGGCCTGTTACATAAGAAAGTATTTTGGGAATACATTTTACAAGTCTAAAAAAGATTGCCGGATCACTAGTATTAGTTTGATTGGCGGTTGGGATTTCGGCAACTCTGAAAGCGTCGGTGTTCCCATCACCACTATACGTGAAACGGTCTTTGAGGCTACGGCGGGGCTGATGCGACTAATCTTGGTTGGGCTTAAATAAAATGAAGAAGACTTGATGTGTGAAATCCTATGACATATCGATCGAATAAAAATCACCGTTCGGTTATAAACACACTATACAGGATATTCATCCTATTAGCCTTCCTTCTGGTTGTGCTGGTAAGCCCCATTCATGGCCACAACCACCAGGATGCCTGCATTCACTTGGATTGCCCGGCTTGTCTGCTGGCTTTGGTTTTCGTGTTTGTAATGTTCATCCTGATATTGGAAAGCCGGTCCGACCCCCCCCAGCATTTTCACATCCGGCATGACTCACATCATCTGATCCTTCCCTCCGTTTTCCGCCAATTCCCCATCAGGGGACCTCCTGCACTCCTTGCCTAATCCCAAACAAACATCCCCTTTTTATAGCGACATGCTCCAAGCGTGCCAGCAAGGGGCGTGGTGTGCTCATTTTCTTAATATAATGAAGGGACTTATTCAATCATGAAAAAAGTACTTTTTATTTGCTTGATGATATGGTTTTGTAATATCACAAGCGCACAAAATACCATCTCAGGGAAGGTTGCCGATCAAAGCGGTAATCCGATGTCTGGCGCCAATGTGTTTTTACCGGAACAAAACAAGGGGACGGCAACTGGTCAAACGGGAGATTACAAGATTGAAAATCTTCCTAATGGTAAAATAAAAATGCAATTTTATTTTATCGGGTTTGCTGCCGAAATGAAAACCGTTGTTCTACAGGATAGCAACATAGTATTAAATATAATCATGAACAATACGCCAATTGAATTGCCGGGAATTGTAGTTACGGGCGGCTATGTGTCAGCGCAGCACGAAAATGCCGTAAAAATAGATGTTATAGAAATCAGGGATATTGCTCTTTCAGGCACACCAAACTTTATGGAGGCATTATCCACAGTTCCCGGGGTGGATATGATTGCAAAAGGACAGGGAGTATCCAAACCTGTAATTCGCGGACTTTCAATGAACGACATTTTGGTAATGAATAACGGGGTACGTATCGAGAACTACCAATTTAGCGAAAACCATCCGTTGGGTGTTGACGATAACAATATCGACAAAGTAGAAATCATTAAAGGGCCGGCATCGTTACTATACGGTTCCGATGCCATCGGAGGTGTATTTAACTTCATAAAAGAAAAACCGGCACCCATAGGTGAAATACTGGGCGATTACCGTACTCAATTGCACTCTAATACATTGGGGTTCAACAATAGTTTAGGCATCAAAGGAGCATCGGAACATGTTTTCGCCGGTTTTCGGGCTGGTAATAAAACACATGCCGATTACAAGCAGGGAGGCGGCGACTTTGTACCCAATTCTCGTTTCAACGAATGGTCGTTTAATTTAAATTCGGGTTATACAGGCAAGCCGGGAACATTCAAAATATTTTACGATTATTTCAAACAGGATTTAGGAATGACCGTACCACCAGTTAAACCCTTAATTTCAGAACAGGGCCGCAAAAACGAAATCTGGTATCAGGATTTGGAACATCAGTTGCTTTCATCCCAAAACATGTTGTATTTAGGGAAATTTCAATGGGAAATAAACGCTGCATACCAGAATGCCTTGCGGAAGCTTCAAACAACACTTGATGTCCCTTTTATTGAAATGAACCTGAATACAATTACTTACGAGTCAAAATTGCATTTGCCGTCCGACGAAAAAACAGAATACATTATCGGGCTTCAGGGAATGTCGCAAAACAATCGAAACCGGAATAGCCGAGCATCGCAATTTTTACCTAATGCAGATATTAATAACTTAGGATTCCTTGGGTTGTCGCAATACAGGTTCTTCAATAAACTAATGCTTCAGGGTGGTTTGCGCTACGACAGGTACATCACAGAAACCTTTGCCCTTGGCACAGAGGGGGCTGGCGATTATCATGCGCCCGTAGCTAAAGATTTTACAAGGCTGACCGGCTCGGTTGGTGCTACCTGCAACTTAATCGAACAGCTTTTGCTCAGGGTAAACGTAGCCAAAGCCTACCGGGCGCCCAATTTATCTGAGCTTACTTCAAACGGAATGCATGGCGCCAGGTACGAAATCGGCAGTGAAAACCTGAATCCGGAAAACGCCTGCGAAACGGACATTAGCATGCATTATCATGGAGAATATTTGTCGTTGGACCTGGCCGGATTTTATAACCAAATAGATGATTATATTTACATTGCTCCTACTTCTGACACAACGGCAGCCGGCGTTGGTATTTACCGCTTTTCGCAAACCAATGCCAATCTTTTAGGCGGTGAAGCAGGGCTGCATGTTCATCCCCAATCAATGTCCTGGCTACACCTACAGGCGACCTGCTCAATGGTAACCGGCAAACAACAAAACGGGAATTATTTGCCTTTTATCCCCGCTCAAAAAATCCATTACGAAGCAAGGGCAGAAAAAGGAAAAATTGGATTATTTCTGCATCCGAATATCAGAATATCCGCCCTAAGCGCATTAAGACAACATCATCCATCTCCCTTTGAAGCCCCGACCGATCGTTATACCCTTGTAAATGCAGGGTTGAGCACTGATATCAAAATATCCAATCAATGCCTGAATATCAGTTTATCTGTCAATAATATATTTGATACGAAATATTTCGACCATTTATCCACCTTAAAACCGATGAATTATTATAATCAGGGCCGAAATATCTGTCTTAACCTGAAAATTCCTTTTGGTATCACAAAGAATGAATGATGCCCTTTTTCCTCCAAGGTGAACAGGGCGCATAGATGATACCATCGGCCCACCACCATGAAGGCGAGTACGGCAACGGTGAACATGCGGCAGCAAACGGGCGGATAAAAGGCACATGGGCCAATAAATGGGCTTGACAACTTGGTAAAATCGTGCTACAATTATAATAAACGTAGCACGATTATTTTTGCCCATAAAACATAAACATATAAACAAAGGAAAACCACCAATGAAAAGAACGGCAATTTACCTGGCTCTGTCTATTGTTTTGACCGCCGCCCCGCTTTTCGCCGCCCGTCCCTTGGACACCGATGACGCCGGAACG
The DNA here is from genome assembly GCA_018821925.1 of Candidatus Edwardsbacteria bacterium. Lineage (NCBI taxonomy): Bacteria > Candidatus Edwardsiibacteriota > Candidatus Edwardsiibacteriota bacterium. The sequence continues at coordinate 9,324 of JAHJLF010000024.1, read as the reverse complement.
GTGGAGAAAGGAAAGTTTGAAACCGAGCTGTCATTTGGCTACTGCATATACCGTCCGGACGGAACCGGCCAGATTCCGGGCATCGCCATCAAACACGGCCTGACCGACCGTTTTGATCTCGGGCTGGGCTTTTCCCACAGCACCGACAAAGATGCCGACGGCAACAGCGTGGCTTGGGGAATGTCTCCGCTGGAAGTGAGCTTTAAGCTGGGGTTGTTTAGAGAACGACCGACGCTCCCCGACATCTCGGTAAGCGCCGGGTTTGAAAAAGGAAACAACGGTTATGGATTGAACCTTATTCTCAGCCGGGAATACGGCAATTTGGGACTGCATTATAATCTGGGCTACAATGCATCGGGGGAAGCCATGGTCAAGGGCAGCATCGCCACATCGTTGGCTGCGGAATATATTTTTATGGAAAAATATCGGGTCTGCGGAGAGTTGAACAGTGAAATTCTGGATGACCGTTCCGAAGTGCTGGAAAACAGCGGTTTGATAGGTGGCTCATCGGATTTTGGTCCTCTGATCTGGGATCTGGGCCTCCGCATCCATGACCAACGTGGCCCCAAGGCCACCATTACCACAGGAATTACTGCGGGATTTTAAAGAGAAGTAACACCTTTGATTAACTCATTTATTTTTTCTTACAATATGTCGAACAAACCAATCAAATTGTTGATCCTGTTCCTGTGTAGTAGCTTCTTTTTAAGCTGTGATACTAGCCAGCAGGGTCCAGGGCTTATGCCTAATCTTAAAAACGGAATTTATGGCTACGTTGACAGCACCGGAACGGTTATTATTCCTCATCAATTTCAGGATGTGCGTGTTTATATGGGAGGCAGGGCGTTTGTTCGGAAAAAATATATGTGGGGAGTGATTAACACCAGAGGAAGAGTTGTAGTTGATTTCAAATACGATGATGTCTGGGAGCCTTGCGAAGGTCTTTTGGTCGCCCGTAAAGATGGATTTTGGGGGTTCTTGGACAGCACTGGCCGTGAGGTTATATGTTTCAAGTATGCACCGGTGCAGGATTTTTCAGAAGGGCGAGCCGGCGCCAGCCTGGACGGGAAATGGGGCTACATCAATCACAGGGGAGATGAAATCATTCCTTTTGCTTTCGATGCAGTCAGTTATTTTCATCGCGGGTTGGCGTCTGTGGCGAAGAATGGCAAATGGGGCCTGGTGGACAGTCTTGGAACGGTAGTTGCCGAGTTAAAATATGAGGTTATAAACGGGTATTGGATGGATTTGATCCCCGCTAAATTAAATGGCCGCATCGGTTTTTTGGGCCGGCAGGGCAATGTGGCAATTCCTTTTCAATACGAAGCGGTTATCAGGGGTTTCCATGACGGTCATGCAGTGGTCCTCCTAAACGGAAATAATTTGATTATAGACGAGCATGGTCATGCTGTTAAATCACTGCCAAAAAGCAATTCCGGACATGACCACTGGCATTGACGATACTGGTCACTATGTAAGGCCGGGTATCATTCCTAAGGCAGCTGTTACTGTTTTGTCGTCGAAATATCGTAAATCCAATAATATCAAGGGAGATTAGATGAAAATTTGGACACTATCCTTGCTGTCAGCCTGCTTTTTAATAACCGGCTGTGCCAAGAAGGAGTACCCGGCCCGGCTGATCGTGGTCACCTCCTTCTATCCCATGTATATCATGACGGCCAATATCGTGAAGGATGTTCCCGGGGTCAAATTAGTCAATATGGCCCCGCCATTCTCCGGCTGCCTGCATGATTACCAGATGACCCCGCAGGATATGAAGACCCTGAGCCGGGCGGATATCCTGGTGATCAACGGGGCCGGGATGGAGTCATTCCTGAACGATGTGATCCGGCAAAACACAAAGATGTCGGTAATAGATGCCAGTGAGAATGTTGAATTGATCGAAGAAAAGGGTACCGCCAATCCCCATATATTTGTCAGCATTTCCGGGGCCATCCAACAGGTGCGTAATATCGAGGCAGGGCTGGAAAAGGCCGATCCAGAATATATCGGCTATTACCGGGAGAATGTTCAGCGGTATCTGGTCAAGCTGGAAGCGCTGAAAGAAAAAATGCAGCAGGCGCTTAAAGATGTTAAAAACAGGAATATCATCACTTTTCATGAAGCCTTTCCCTATTTCGCCCGGGAATTCAATTTGAATATCCTGGCGGTGATAGAAAGGGAGCCGGGTTCGGAGCCCAGCGCCGGGGAGCTGGCCAGGACCATCGAGTTGGTAAGAAAAAATAAGGTCAAAGCCCTCTTCGCCGAGCCCCAGTATCCGGCCGGGTCCGCCCGGGTAATAGCGCAGGAGACCGGGGCCAAAGTTTACACCCTTGATCCTGCAGTCACCGGTCCCATGGAGCCGGATGCCTATATCGCCGCCATGAAGAAGAACCTGGCGGTACTACAGGAGGCCCTCCAGTGACGGAAACCAAGGCGTTTTCTATTTCGCTCGATAGCGAAGAACAGTATAAAAGATTATTGACCGGCCCGCCGCAAAATCATTGTTTTCATTCCGGATTGGTGACTCTGTCCCCGGGGGCTTCGGTGGGAACGCACAATACCGAGGATTACGAAGAAATGGTAGTGGTGCTGGAGGGCCAGGGGGAGATGCTGGGCGCAGAAGGCCGGATCGTCATCAACCCCAGGCAGGCGGTGTATTGTCCACCCCACACCGAACATGATGTGCTGAATACGGGCAATGCGCCCCTCAAGTACATCTACATCGTAACAAAAACCGTGTAACAAATACAGGGATAAAATTCATGCATATGGCAGATGCCCTGCTCTCCCCGGCAGTGGGAGGAGCAATGTGGGCCGCTACCGCAGGAGTGGCCGCCTATTCCATTAAGAAAATACAAGAGGACAGCGATCCTAAAAAAATCCCCTTGATGGGCGTAATGGGGGCCTTTGTGTTCGCCGCCCAGATGATAAACTTCTCCATCCCCGGAACCGGCTCCAGCGGCCATCTGGGCGGAGGGCTGCTGCTGGCCATCCTGCTGGGGCCTTATGCCGGGTTCCTGGCCATGGCCTCCATCCTCATCATTCAGGCCCTGTTCTTTGCCGATGGGGGGCTGCTGGCCCTGGGTGCCAATATCTTCAATCTGGGTTTTTTCACCTGCTTTGTGACCTACCCGCTGATCTATAAAAAAATAATCGGCCAAGAATTTTCCGCTAAGCGAATTATGATTGCTTCTTTGGTTGCCGCCATTGTCGGACTGCAGTTGGGAGCCTTCGGGGTGGTGTTGGAGACAGTGCTTTCCGGCAAGACAGAGCTGCCTTTTGGCGCCTTCGTGCTTATGATGCAGCCGATTCACCTGGCCATTGGGATCGTTGAGGGATTGGTGACCGCGGCGGTGATATCCTTCGTCTGGAAGGCCCGGCCGGAGATACTGGAAAAGGTGTCTCTGAATCAGCCCCTGGGCAGCCTATCACTCAAAAAGGTGATGATAAGGCTGGCCGCGGTGGCAATATTGACCGGGGCGGTGCTTTCCTGGTTTGCCTCGTCTCATCCCGACGGCTTGGAGTGGTCCATGTTCAAAGCTTCTGGCAAAGAGGAACTGGAAGCCGAAGGCAATATCCATCAAAAAATGTCAGGCATCCAGAGCAAGACCGCCTTTTTGCCTGATTACGGTTTCAAAACATCCGAAAGTCAGGCTCCGGCTGAAGATGCTGAAGGGAAGTGGCCGGCTGTTAGCGGTGGCACCAGCCTCTCCGGATTGGTGGGAGGTTCTATGACTTTGTTGTTGGCGGTTTTCATGGGCTTCATTATCAATGTAACCAATAAAGTCAGAAAAAAATCAATTAAATAAATATTCATCGCGAATACGCAAAGAAAACTTTGTGACCCTTCGGCATTGCTCATGGCATGCATGGTGCCTTAGGGGCAGAAAATAAGAGAACATATGCCCAATATCGTAAACGCCATATATAACATCAGACAGTTCGAGGAGCTGGCCCGCCGGGATTCATTTATCCACCGGATGCATCCCTTGACGAAATTGCTGGCTACGCTGGTTTACACGGTGTTGCTGGTCTCCTATGATAAGTACGCCATCATAGCCCTGCTGCCTTTTGTGTTCTTTCCGGTATTCGTGGCTACGGCAGGGCGGATACCGGCCGGGCCGCTTTTGAAGCGGCTTTTGTATGTTGAACCGATGATCATCGGCATCGGGCTTTTAAATCCCCTGTTCGATCATGGTACGGTAACCGTTCTGGGACATACCGTATCGTCCGGTTGGCTGATCTTCCTGTCCATCTTTTTAAAAGGAACATTGGCTGTAGTCGCAGCCCTGCTTTTGATAGCCACTACCGGAATGGATGGAGTGGCGCTATCCTTAAGGAAATTGAAGGTTCCCAAAATATTCGTGCTGCAGATGATGCTGACCTACCGGTATATTTATGTTCTATTGGAGGAGGCCGCCCGGACCACGCAGGCCTATGCCCTTCGGGCCTTTAATAAAAAAGGACTTAAGCGAGAGGTGTGGGGACCTCTGTTGGGGCAGATCCTGCTGAGGACCATAGACCGGGCTCAGCGAGTTTATGATGCCATGTGCCTGCGGGGCTTTGCCGGTGAATACCACGTCGGGAAAGCGCCCCGTCCGGGCTTGGGCGACTTTTTGTATGTCATGGGCTGGGGAACATTTTTTGCCGCCTCACGAGCGGTTAACCTCCCCTTATGGCTGGGTAACTTGCTTGCTGGAGCCGTAAAATGAGCCATCATATCACCGAAGCCAGAGATCTTTTTTATTCCTATCCCGACGGCCATCAGGCTGTCAACGGCATATCATTTCGCATTCACCACGGCGAGTCGGTGGGCGTCATCGGCGCCAATGGGGCGGGAAAATCCACCCTGCTGATGCTTTTGACGGGCATCCTTAGGCCGGCAAAGGGCGAGGTGGTCATCGGCGAAGTCAGGCTTACCAAAGACACTCTGAACATGATCCGACAGAGGCTGGGAATGGTCTTCCAGAATCCCGACGACCAGCTTTTCATGACCACGGTCCACGACGACGTGGCTTTCGGCCCGCGCAACCTTAAGATCGACGAACCTCAGGTGGAGCAGAGGGTGGTCTCGGCCCTGGAACAGGTCGGAATATTGCACCTTAAAGACCGGGCCCCGTTCCATCTTTCGGCCGGGGAAAAGCGGGCCGCTGCCATCGCCACGGTGCTGTCCATGACCCCGGACATCCTGATACTGGACGAACCGACCTCGTCGCTGGACCCCAAATCTCGCCGTCGGCTGATGAATATCCTCAGTAGTTTCGAGCATACCAAGATAATCACCTCGCACGATCTGGACATGGTGCTGGAACTGTGCAAAAGGACCATAATAATCAAAGAGGGGCGGATAATATCGGACGGCCCGACAAAAGATATATTGACTGATCGGAAATTGATGGAGGAGGCCGGGCTGGAGATACCATTGAGCCTGCAGAACTGTCCGGTGTGCGGAGGGGGGAAATAGGACACGGATCAATACGGAATTCGTATAAATTGAGTTTTTCCAAAGACGCCCTCTGGGGCGTCTTTTTATAAATTGAACAAACCATTATCCTATGCTATAATAAATCATGAATATGATCTAAAATCAAATAGATACAGAATCTGCAATTATGAAGCTTTCCGAATTCGATTATAAACTGCCCGAGGAACTGATAGCCAAAAATCCCACTGAAAAAAGGGATGCCTCCCGGCTGATGGTGCTGCATCGCGATGACGGCAGGATAGAGCATCGCAGGTTCATTGATATCGTTGATTATCTGGATCCCTCCGACATACTAGTGGTCAATAACACCAAGGTTATCCCGGCCCGGCTGATCGGCCATAAAAAAGGGACCGGCGGGGAAGTGGAGATCCTTTTATTGCGGCAGGAGGCGGAGGATCTATGGAACTGCTTAGTGCGGCCGGGCCGCAGGCTGATGCCGGGCGCCAAAGTGGAATTCAACGATGGCCTGATGGAGGCCGAGATAATGGAATACCGTCCAGGTGGGCAGCGGTTGGTAAAATTCAGCCATCAGGGCGAATTTTATCAAACCCTGGAAAAAGTGGGGCAGGTGCCCCTGCCGCCCTATATTGACAGAAATCCTCATGAGGCGGACAGGGACCGTTATCAAACCATCTATGCCAAGGAATCCGGAGCGGTGGCTGCGCCTACCGCCGGTCTGCATTTTACACCGGAGCTGATGGAAAAGATCAGGAACAAGGGGGTAGAGGTGCTGGAGATACTGCTGCACGTGGGCTGGGGGACATTCAAAGGGGTGGAAGCGGCGGATATCCGGGAACATAAAATGGATGCCGAGTTTTACAATATAAGCCAGGAAGTGGCAGATAAATTAAAAAATGGTAAAACAAGAAATCGAAGAATTATAGCCGTAGGGACCACCACCAGCCGGGCTTTGGAGAGCTTCGGGCAGAGCGGCAAACTGTCAGACTGGACCGAGATATTCATCTACCCGCCTTATGAGTTCAAGATGGTGGACGCGTTGGTCACTAATTTTCACCTGCCAAAATCTACCCTGATCATGCTGATCTCGGCTTTGGCCGGGCGGGAGAATGTGATGAAGGCTTATCAGAAAGCGATAAAAGAAAGATATCGTTTCTACAGCTACGGCGATGCCATGATGATAATCTAATTAGCAGCAGAGCCGCCCTGAGTCGAGTCGAAGGAACGCGAAGGTTTATCGTCATCCTGAGGATGACGTTCCATTAACCTATCGAAGGATCTGAGATTCTTCGGCTTGTAAGATAAATGGCTTAGCTCAGAATGACGGTAGCGCTGCTCAGAATAAAGCAGTCAACAAGATAATTTAAAATTACTAAAGCATTTAACTTCCTAAACTGAAGCTCAACGTAAAAATATGAATTTCAAATTAGAACATACTTCCGGCCAGGCCAGGCAGGGAGCGATTACTACCGCGCATGGGGATATTCCGACGCCCATCTTCATGCCGGTGGGCACTCAGGGTACGGTCAAGGCCATGACCCCGCAGGATCTTAAAAATGTCGGTGCTAGGATCATACTGGGCAATGCCTATCATCTCTATCTGCGGCCCGGACAGGAGATGGTCAAAAAGGCCGGGGGGCTGCATAACTTCATGAGTTGGGACCGGCCGATCCTCACCGATTCCGGAGGATTCCAGGTCTTCAGCTTGGCCGAGCTCAGGAAGATCAAGGAAGAAGGGGTGGAATTCCAATCCCACCTGGACGGCTCATATCATACTTTCACCCCGGAGAATGTGATGCAGTTGGAGGTTGACCTGGGGGCCGATATCATCATGAATTTCGACGAGTGCATTCCTTATCCTTCCACCTATGAATATACCGAGGATTCCTCCGCCCGGACCACCCGCTGGGCCAAAAGATGCCGGCAGAAATTTCTGGAATTGAAAAACGGCGATACCGACAGCCAGGCGCTTTTCGGGATCGTCCAGGGTGGAACCCATCCGGAACTGCGCCAGCGCAGCGCCCGGGAGATGGTGGAGATCGGCTTTGAGGGATATGCCATCGGCGGGCTGGCCATCGGGGAGCCCAAGGAGGCCACCTGGGAGGCCATCGGGGCCGCCAACCAGATCCTTCCCATCGATAAACCAAGATACATGATGGGAGTGGGATTCCCCGAAGACATCATCCGGGGCATCTCTCTGGGGGTGGACATGTTCGACTGCGTGATGCCCACCCGTAACGCCCGCAACGGGACCCTGTTCACCGCCTCGGGCAAGCTGGCCATGAAGAACGCCAGGCATCAGGATGATCTGGCCCCGGTGGATGAAAGCTGCGACTGCTACCTGTGCCGCAACTTCAGCCGGGCCTATTTAAGGCACCTGTTCATGTCCGGGGAGATATTGGCCGCCCACTTGGCCACGGTGCACAACCTGCGGTTCTATCTGGCAATGATGGAAAATATAAGGCAGGCCATAACGGATGATAAATTTGATGAATGGAGTCAGGAATTTCTTAACAGATACCACAGCCAGCAATGACCCTGCTGGCTTTTAAAATATTCCATCATTAGTATTGCTTTTATGAATATAATCCGTATAATGGAAGGTGTATCATCTTTCGAAGGAGATAGCGGTGGAACTGATATTGGTCAGGCACGGTCAAACCCAATGGAACAGGGAGCAGATATTCAGGGGATCCAAGGATATCGAACTGGATGAGGCCGGCCAGCGGCAGGCCGAGGCCCTGGGGGCCAGGCTCAAATCCCGCAGGATAGACGCCATCTATTCCAGCTCGCTGAAAAGGGCCATGGCCACCGCCGAGGCCATCGCCCGTCTGCAGGGCCTGCCGGTGATGGTTGGCCCGGGGCTGGTGGACATGTGCTTCGGGGAGTGGGAGGGGATGGCCCATCAGGAGGTAAAGCAAAAGTATCCCAAGCAATACCAGACCTGGCGGGAGAACCCCTGGAAGGCCAGGATACCGGGGGCCAGCAACATCAAGGATGTCCAGGCCCAGTCCCTGAAGGCCATCAAAGGCCTGGTCGAGGACAATCTTCCGGAATCCACCGTGGCGGTGGTCACCCACCGGGTGATCCTAAAGCTGATCCTGATGAAGATGCTGAACATGGAGCCGGAGGGTTTCTGGAATATCAAGCTTTCGTCCTGCGGGCTGACCACCGTGGAATGGGCCGGGGCAAGGTTCGTGTTGACCTGCCTGAACGACACCGGCCATCTGGCCGATCTGAATATCAAGCAAATCGATTTTTAGAAATATGAGGAAAACCGAGATCCCCGTCAGCGGGATGCATTGCGCCTCCTGCGTCAATAACGTCGAGCAGTACCTGAAAAAGCTCAACGGGATAGTTTCGGTCAACGTAAATCTGGCCGCCGAGAAGGCTTTTATAGAATACGATGAGGGGCAGATCGATATCGCCGGGATAGTCAAAGCCATCAACGATTCGGGCTATCAGGTTCCGGAAATGCCGCCTTCATCAGAAGCCCCGGCGCTGGCCGCCGTTTCATCATTGGATACCCGGCGGGAGGAATATTACCGGTCGCTTAAAAAAAGATTTTTGTTCGCCCTGATATTCGCCGTTCCTGTCTTTTTGGGCGGGATGCATATGTTCTTTCCTTTCCTTCCGGCCTGGCTGCATGATCCTTATATAATGCTGGCTCTGGCGGCCCCGGTCCAGATATTCTCCGGCTGGCCGTTCTATCAGGGATTGTGGGCCGCGATAAAACGGCGCAATGCCGACATGAACACCTTGGTGGCGGTGGGCACCACCGCCGCCTTCGGCTACAGCCTGGCGGCCACATTTATTCCAGAGTTCTTCGCCCGGGCCGGGCAGAGTCCCGTCTATTATTACGATTCGGCGGCGGTGAT
>JAHJLF010000023.1 GCA_018821925.1 Candidatus Edwardsbacteria bacterium | reverse complement strand
TGTAAATAACGCTTAAATATGAGGTTACAGAGGTCTTAACCTTGGTTATAATGGTTCTAACCCAGGTTACAGGGGTTAGAACCTGGGTTGTAAGGCAACTAACCAGGGTTAGGAAGGTTCTGTCCTAAGTTACAAGGGCTGTAACCCAGGTTGCAATGATTATAATCTTGTATACAAGGGTTATAACCCAAGTTATAAAGGTTATTACCTGGGTCGGATAGGTTATAGCCAAATTGAACAAAAGGCCGGTTAATTAACCGGCCTTTATTATTAGCCGCCTGGCTTGGCTGTTTATTGCGGGCTATTTATTTTATTGACAATGCGCGATTTTATGGATAAAATAGACCAAACAGGTGGAGAATAGCATGAGCCGGATCACAATCGCCCAGCTTAAAGCTGCCGAGATGCAGGGCAAGGATCTGATAGAAAATTATGCCCTGCGAAAGGTGGAGATCAAGACCAAGGAGTCCGATGGGAAATCTTTTCTTTCCCTGGAGGTGGGCGATGCCACAGGCCGGATTGATGCCATTATGTGGAATGAGGCCGATACGGCCTACAAGCAGATATCCCCCGGCGATGTGGTCCAGGTCAAGGCGGTGGTCGGTAAATACAAGGACAATGCTCAGCTCCGGATAGACAATATTCGCAAATGCGAAAAAAATGAGTATCAGTTAGCTGATTTTCTGGCGTCATCCGTTATCTCCCGCAGCGAGCTGGAAGCATCCATAAGGTCGGAGATGGCCGGGGTCAAGAATCCCTATTTGGCAAAGCTATTGAAGCTGTTCTTTGATGATCAGGACTTCATGAGGGAGTTTTTGGATGCCCCGGCGGCCAAGCTGTGGCATCACGGTTGGATCGGGGGCTTGGCCGAGCACACGGCCTCGGTCTGCCGGCTGGCCAGGGCGGCCCTGAAAAATTACCAGCTGTTGGACCCCGATGTACTGATAACCGGATGCCTGCTGCACGATGTGGGCAAGATCCGGGAATTCGCCGTAAGCACCTTTGTGAATTACTCCGACGACGGACGCCTGATGGGACATCTGGTGCTGGGCGATCAGATGCTGGTGGAGAGGATGGCCAAAATAAAGGATTTTCCCGAGGAGACGGCCAAACGCCTGAGGCATATCGTGCTCTCCCACCACGGGGAGAAGCAGAAGGGCTCCCCGGTGGTCCCGGCCACCCTGGAGGCGCTGGTGGTGCATCATTGTGATTTCATGGACGCCCATGCCGCCGCCTTTGAAAGGATAATCCGGCAGGAGGGGGGCGACAACAAGCGTTGGAGCGAATATGTCAATCTGATAGACCGGTTCATCTATCTGGCCGGGGAGGGAGAGGAACCAAATAATCTCAAGCTTTTTTAAATGCCCCTTGCCAAAATCTGATTCTTATGATAATATCTATTGTAGCAAATTATTAAAATTATCAATAAACGAGACCTTAGCAAAACCAACCACTGAAGCACGGAACTACTGAAAATACCAAAAAAAGGCCTTACCTCCGATCTTTTCTGCGATTATTATTCCGAAAATTCAGTGTTTTCGTGCCTGTCCGCCTAGGCGGAGTAAAAAACACTTTTGCAGAAGTCTCAAACAATTAAGGAGAGATCAATGGAAGATCTCAAGTTGGCAAAAAAATTAGTTAAGGCCCTGGATATGGCCATCAAGTACGAGAGGATGGCCCAAGAGAGGTATGCCCGGGAAGCCACCTACTCGTATGAAAACGACGTCAAGAGCCTTTTCAGACAGCTGGTTTCCGAGGAATTGAGGCATGAAAAGATTCTGACCCAGCAGAAAAATCTGGTGCTCAGGGATATCGCAAAAATGGAAAATAATAAATAACTGCAAAGAAGGAGTTAAAAATGCCCAAGAAAACATATCCCAAGATAGACATTGATGCCTGCATCGGATGCGGGGCCTGTGTTTCGGCCTGTCCCCCCAGTGTGCTGGACATGCCGTCGGACAAGGCGGTAGTGGTCAAAGCCGATGCCTGCAACGAATGCGGGGCCTGCGTAGATGCCTGCCCGGTTTCCTGTATTGTGCTTGCCGAACAGGATTATTAATAACAATAGGTGTTTATAAAAATGAAAAAGATATCAATAGCTGTGCTGGCCGCCATCTGCCTGGCGACTACAGCCCATGCCGGGATACTGCCTTTTGCCAACAGTGTCCTAATGCTGAAGGGCGGGTATTATAACCCCTCCGGGGTGAAGGGCAACGGCGGGCTGCTGCTGGGCCTGGGGGTCGGCAATGCGGTGGATGATATGGTCAACCTGTCGTTGGGGCTGGAATACTTCGGCAAAAGCTTCGAGGAGAAGCAGGAAGCTGACACCTCCAGCACCACCGGGATAACCACCACTACTATGGTCAAGGTGCTTTACGAACACAAAGTTACCTACCTGCCCCTATGGGCTAGCCTGAATATCACCATCCCCGCAGGCGGGGCTATAAAACCCTTTGTGGGGGGCGACCTGGGATGGGGATTGGCTAAAGTGTCATACGATTACAAAGATACCACCATCGCCGCCGATAGGATCACCCAGGGCCCGGATGACGGTTTTTACACCGGTTTCGGCTGGCGGGTCAGGGGCGGGGCCAGGATCGGGCTGGGAATGCGCAGCGCCCTGCTGCTGGAAGCCTCTTATAACGGCACCACAGTAGCCCGCGAAGAAGACGGCGGCTGGGAGCGGGAGCTGGATATGTCCGGCATCGGTATTGGCGCAGCTATAGAATTAAAAGGATTTTAAAGCTCAT
>JAHJLF010000022.1 GCA_018821925.1 Candidatus Edwardsbacteria bacterium | reverse complement strand
CATCACCCTGATCCTGCTGGGGCGGATGCTGGAGGCCAAAGCCCGGGGCCGGACCTCGGAGGCCATCAAGCGGTTGATAGGCCTGCAGGCCAGGACCGCCCGGGTGATCAAGGACGACGGCGAGTTAGAAGTGCCGTTGGAGCAACTGGCAATAGGGGATATCATTATTGTCCGGCCAGGCGAGAAGATAGCGACCGATGGCATCATCACCGAGGGATATTCCTCCATCGACGAATCGATGATCACCGGGGAGAGCATTCCGGCCGACAAAAACATCGGCGACAAGGTCATCGGCGGCACCATCAATAAGACAGGCAGTTTCCGCTTTCGGGCAGACAAAGTGGGAAGCGAGACGGTGCTGGCCCAGATCATCAGACTGGTGGAGGAGGCCCAGGGCAGCAAGGCACCCATCCAGAGGCTGGCCGACAGGATCGCCTCGATATTCGTTCCCATCGTGATGGCTATCGCCGCCCTCACTTTTTTGGTCTGGCTGATCTGGGGGCCGTCGTTCAACCTGGCCCTGATCAACGCGGTGGCGGTGCTGGTGATCGCCTGTCCCTGCGCACTGGGGCTGGCCACGCCCACCGCCATCATGGCCGGCACCGGGCGGGGAGCCGAGCTGGGGATACTGATAAGGCGGGGCGAGGTGCTGGAACAGGCGGGCAACATTACCAGCATTTTGTTCGACAAGACCGGGACATTGACCTCCGGAAGAATAGCCGTGGCCAATGTGGCGGTAATGCCGGAGTTCACCGAGGACGACCTGCTAGCCCTGGCTGCCTCGGCCGAGAGTTCCTCGGAACATCCCATCGGCCGGGCCATAGTGGATTACGCCCGGCTGAAAAAAATATCATTGTTGGAAGTTTCGGATTTCAAGGCCCTGCCAGGCTCAGGCCTCAGTTGCCGGGTAGGCGGCAGGATGGTGGAGATAGGCAACCGGGGGATGATGGAGCAGAAGGAGTATACCAAACTGGAAAAACTGGCCGGCCGTTTGCAGCAGGAGGGCAAGACCGTTGTCTATGCCGCCATAGATTCCCGGCCGGCCGGGATCATCGCGGTGGCCGACACCCTGCGGGAGAATGCCGTCCGGGTCGTCGCCGACCTTAAGGGCCTGGGCCTTAAAACCGCCATGATCACCGGGGATCACCAGGAAGCGGCCATGAGCATCGCCGGACAACTGGGGATAGACCAAGTGATGGCCCAGGTTCTGCCGGGCGACAAGGCGGAGCAGGTAAAAAAAGCCCAGGCCGGAAATGTTAAAGTGGCCATGGTGGGCGACGGCATCAACGACGCTCCGGCGCTGGCCCAGGCCGACATCGGGATAGCCATGGGCCGGGGCACCGACGTGGCCATCGAGTCGGCCGACATCATCCTGATGGGCGACAACCTGGAGCTGATCGCCAAATCATTAAAGCTCTCCCGGGCCACCCTGAAGATAATCAAGCAGAACCTTTTCTGGGCCTTCTTCTACAATATCATCGGGATCCCGGTGGCCGCCGGGGTGCTGTACCCTTTCTTCGGGATACTGCTGAACCCGATGTTTGCGGCGCTGGCCATGGCCTTTTCCTCGGTCAGCGTGGTGAGCAATAGTTTGAGGTTGAAGAGGTGGAGAGGATAAATTCTTGACCTCACCCCTGCCCACTTCGAAAGCAGCATATCTGCAGTTCTCAGTGCAGGCTCTCTCCAAATAAATTTGGCGAGGGGTTTTGCCACAGAGACACAGAGTGGCTTATGGTTCTAGTCATTGCGAGAAGCCATCTGCGCCTGATGGATGAAGCAATCCATGCTTTCCCTGGATCGCTTCGTTTGTGTGACATATGGTAAGGCTCGCGATGACGTGGGCTCTATAGTCATTGCGAGAAGCCATCTGCGCCTGTCAGATGAAGCAATCCATGCCTTCCCTGGATCGCTTCGCAAGTGCGAAATTTGGTCCTACTCGCGATGACGAAACACTTTGGTCATTGCGATAAATCTACCTTGTCTGACGGATGAAGCAATCCATGCTTTCCCTGGATCGCTTCGTTTGTGTGACATATGGTAAGGCTCGCGATGACGTGGGCTCTATAGTCATTGCAATCCAACTCAACCCCCGCCCCTTCTCTTGGTAAGAGAAGGGGAAGCGAAGCATGCACTGAGTAAAGCATGCATTTAGACAAACGAAGTGGGGTTGAGTTAGAACACAAGCCCGAAGGGAAGGCCGTTCGGGCTAATTTTTTTAGTAAATTTATCTTGATTTTGCCTGGGGCGGGGTGTATAGTTATAACACAGGCCGATAATATATTTTTGGAATAGAAATGAAGATAAAACTTTTGTTTGTTCTCATATCCTGTTTTGTATATTCGGCCCGGGGCGGCCACAGGGCTGACATATTTGATTTAGCGCTTGACATTCACTTTGCAGGGGTATATACTGCTATTTGAAAGCCAAAATCAATGATAAATAAAAATATTTGTTTGGTACTAAGTGCCCTGATGCTGCTGAATCAGGTGGTATATTGTGCGGGGAATAAACCTACAATAGCCATCATGGATCTGCAATGTCAGGGTCTTTCTGCTACGGAAACAGTATTACTTACTGATCGCTTGCTATCGGAAATAGGGAAAATTGGTACTTATGATATCGTTGAGCGTGCTAAACGGGATGAAATCCTTAAAGAACAAGGTTTCACACAATCGGGTTCATGTGATGAAGCTTCTTGCCTTGTTGAAGTTGGAAAATATCTATCTGCACAAAAAATGATTGGGGGCAGCATTGGTAAATTTGGTGAAGTTTGGGTTATAAATTTAAGGTTGGTAGACGTATCAAGCGGTAGGGTGGAAAAGATGGTAGACAAGGACTTTGCTGGGGAGCAAATTGGTTTGTTGTTGTTAATGAAGGATGCAGCCGGTGAGTTGGTGGGCAAGGATATGCTTTTGCCAGAAGAAAAAGCTCTGTTGGAAAAAGACCGAAAAGCACGAGAAAATTTGGAAAATGAAGCCCAGAAAAAACGTGCAGTATGGCAAACAGAAGAAGAACAGATAAAAGCAGACGTTGAAGCGAAAAGACAGCAAGAAGCAAAGTATCAAGCTCAATTGCTTGCTATAGCTGATAAAGCTGCCCGCAAGGAAAGATTAAAGGCATTGGAAAAACAAATCGCCTTAGAACAAAAAAAACGTGAAAAAGAATTGAAAGCGAAGTTAAAAAGGGAAGAGAAATTAAGAAAACAAAGATTGAACGAATTAAATATTGATAAACCGTTTTATAAAAAATGGTGGTTTTGGGGATGCGTTGGTGTTGTAGGTGCGGGAACAGTATATTTAATAAATAATAGTGGTGCCACGAGTGACGATACAAGTCCCGTAGACGATGATATTCCATCACCCCCAACCTATCCTTAATGGAATAATTAACTATGAAATATTATTGGAAAATAATTAAGTATTTATTGATATTGTGCATATTGCCAGTAAGTGTATATGCTCAAACAAATAAAAACTTTACTACTGATGGAATTGTAATAAAGCAAGCAGTGGATAGCTGTTTTGTTATTTTAAGCAATGTTGTGGGTAGTTATGATTCTAGTTTCATCCAGCTTATGAAAGTAACGAAAGCGGGTGATAGTATAATCTGGAATAAAGGCTATGGTGGAAGTGGGGGTGATTATGGATTGTATTTGCATAGAACGGAAGATAATGATTTTGTTATTGTAGGCGGGACGACATCATATGGGGATGTTATGGGTGATGTATATGTAATAAGAACAGATAGTATTGGGAACGTTATTTGGGCCAAAACAGTTGGTGATCAATTTGTAAATTGTGGCACACATGTTATTGAAACTGAATCCAATGATCTGCTAGTGGTAGGTTATTCAAAAACGGGCGATACGGCTTGTGTGCAAAAAATATATGCTGTGAAATTGGCAAATAATGGCGACACACTTTGGACAAAAAATTTCGACATCGGTTACGATTCATATGCAACCTGCATATGCAAAACAATAGATGGTGGGTATATTATTACTGGGGATACGGATACTTTGGGTAATGGAATACAAAAAATATTTTTATTAAAAATAGATACTTTGGGTAATGTTCTTTGGTTTAAAACCTATGGTGAACAAATTTGCGGTGCGAATTCGATAATACCTGAAGCAGATGGCACTTATTTTGTTGCCGGCTATATGCATTCCATCGTAGATGCCAAGACTTACTCTTATATGTTGAAACTCAATTCGGTTGGTGATACGATTTGGACAAAACAATATATTGACATGGGTTATTTGTATCACTCGGTTAAAGCGTTTGATAATGGTTATATAATGGCTGGGGAGACAAGAAACACTAGTAATGCTTTTATTTTTAAGGTTAATAGTGCTGGGGATTCGTTGTTATGTAATCAATATGGTGGTGCATATAATGATGGAAGTTATTATATTGCGAAAACATATAATAATGAATATAATGCAATAGGATATACAAATTTAGCAAATTGGGATTCGGTAAATATTATGTTGGTGAGGTACAATGATCAACTTAGCCACTTATCTACGATTACGTATTCAGTAAATGATATTAATATTTCAATTGTTGCCCCCCAAATTAACCCTTATTTATGCAATAATGCTAAGATGTATTATGGAAGTGATTATACTTTTCAAATAGAGATTAAAAACAATTCAATTGTGAATAATGCCGTGCTTTATTGGACGCCCGTGGGCAATTATGGAACACCGCTTTCACTAGAATTGACGAAAGTCAATGATAGTATCTATCAGTATAATATAAATAAAAACATTATATATTCCCAGGGGGTTAGCTATAAGATAAAGGCGTTTTGTGATTATGGGGTGTATAATGAATACCCACAAAATTCCTATTATATCCATCCAGTATTTCACTATTCTGTTACCGATACCATCGGCTATGACCAATGGCAGATGATATCCATACCATATAAGGGAAATGGTCGTTATATGCATAATATGTTAGTATCAAAATTTGGCACATATGATATAACCAAGTGGCGTTTATTTGACCATGACATTACAAATATTTATCATGAACTCAGCAGTCCTAATACAGGCCTCATTGATGATGGCAAGGCATACTGGCTAAGGCAAAGAGTGGCAAACCCCGCAGTTGTAAGTTTCGATACTGTCTATACCTGGGGTCCCGGGTTAAGCATTGATACATTGAAACTAACATTAGCTTCGGGCGGCTACGGCTGGAATGACATAAGCCTTCCCTTCCTTTATAATGTTTCATGGGCTGATATAATAACTGCTAATAATAACGATCCAGATATTATTGGCCCTTATTATTACAATGGGGTCAGATGGTTGTACCCGAATGAAATAAGCAATATTGAGCCGTGGAAAGGCTATGTGGTAAAAAACGCTGGCGCTGTATCTAAAAATCTAAACATACCCTTGATTGCTGCTGGCGGGAAATCTGATAATACTGCCAGTAAATCAGATGGAATGAATATATATATTAATGTTAATAATAATAGAAATGAATTCTTAAATGTTTTAGGGACTTCAAATAATGCAAGTTTTGGAAAAGATAAATACGACTATCTCTGCCCACCACCATCGCTTGATAATTTGAGGGCATATTTTATTCATAATGACTGGCTCCCTCTTGATGTGTACGGCTGTGATATTCGTAAAGAAATTGGGGATGGGCAAACCTGGGATTATCTGATAGAAGGCTATACGGGGGCAACAACAATTAGTTTTCAATTAGATAATATTGTTGATAACTTAAATTATTATTTGATTGATTTAACAGAAAACCGTAGGTTTAATTTAAAAGACAGTAAAAGTTATAGTTTTATTCCGCTTTCTGATGAAAAACAAAGAGAGTTTATGATAATTATTGGATCCGATAGTTATCTTGAAAATATGATATACCGTAAAACCCCCATTAGCACAAAATTAAACACAATATATCCAAACCCTGCCAGAATGGGTAAAGTTATTATAAACTACCAACTTTCAAAGAGCACAAAAGTCTTATTGAACATTTATAATCTAAACGGGCAACTCGTTAAAACAATTGTAGATGATGTTCAATATCCGGGTTATTATAAAAAAGAATGGAATTGCGCTAACAATGCGAACACTAAAATATCTAGCGGTTTATATTTTGTTCATTTAAAAACGGACGTGACTGCTGGTACGAAAAGAATTATATTAGTCAAATAAAAATATAATATTGTCTTAAGAAAAAATAATCTAAATGCCGCATCCTATCAATACTTCACCTTTGCTCTGCCAACTTAAATAACCCCAATCTTTCGGGTATAATAAATCCTACGGTGCGGGTATCACTGCCCGCACCGGTTTGTTTTTGGCCTTTCATTTCAGCGATACCATAAATGATATCGCTGGTTATTCAACAAGGCTTCTCCGAAGCCTTCCCAAAATATTTTACGTTTTAGTGTCTTTTCGTGTGTTTCCCGCCATTATCCGGATAGCCCATATAGGCGGGCAGGCGTGGGCAAATCCCCGTCGTAATCAATCATATCAGGAGCAACCATTTTGGACCGTTCCCAGGAACTGGGGCAGACCCCGGTAGGAAAACTGCTGTTAAAATACTTCATGCCGGCCATCATCGGCGTGATGGCCAATGCCCTCTACAACATCGTGGACCGGATCTACATCGGGCGGGGGGTGGGAGCGTTGGCGCTGTCCGGCCTGTCGGTCACCTTTCCCATCATGATCATCGCCATGGCCTTCGGCATGCTGGTGGGCATGGGGGCGGCATCATTAGTGTCTATCCGGCTGGGCCAGCAGAAAAGGCCGGAGGCCGAGAAGATACTGGGCAACGCTTTCACATTGCTGGTCGTCATCTCCTTAGGCATCACGGTGCTGGGCCTGATCTATAGGGACACCATCCTCTCGATGTTCGGAGCCGGGCCGGACACTTTGGGCTACGCCCGCCAGTATATCACCATCATCCTTTGGGGGAATGTTTTTCAGGGGATCGGCTTCGGGATGAACAACCTGATCCGGGCCGAGGGCCACGCCAAGACCGCCATGTACACCATGCTGATCGGGGCGGTGGCCAACTCCCTGCTGGACCCGCTGTTCATCTTCGTCTTCAAGATGGGGGTGGCCGGGGCGGCCATCGCCACGGTAATATCCATGGCCATCACCAGCACCTGGGTGTTCCTGCATTTCACCGGCAGTAAAAGCAGCCTGCGGCTAAAGTCCGCCAATCTGCGATTGGATAAGAAAATAGTGCTGGGCATCTTCTCCATCGGGATGGCGCCCTTCGCCATGCAACTGGCCGGCAGCGTCATCAACGCCCTGTTCAACATCCAGCTGATAAAATACGGCGGGGATCTGGCGGTGGGCGCCATGGGGATCATCAACAGCGTGGCCATGATGATCATCTTCTGCGTGATCGCCGTCAACATGGCCTCCCAGCCCATCATCGGCTTCAACTACGGAGCCAAGCAGTATGCCAGGGTCAAAAGGACCCTCAAGCTGGCGTTGATCGCGGCCACCTGTATCACCACAGCCGGGTGGCTGACGGTGCAGATATTCCCCGGGGCCATCATTTCGCTGTTCAACACCAGCGATCCCCGGCTGCTGGAGATAGGCGTTCGGGGGATACGGGTATTGCTGTTCATGTTTCCGGTGGTGGGCTTCCAGGTGGTGGGCTCCAGTTTCTTCCAGGCCATCGGCAAGGCCAAAATATCCATGTTCCTTAATATGCTCCGCCAGGTGATAGTGCTGATCCCGATGGTGCTGATCCTGCCGCCGATATTAAAGATAGACGGGGTGTGGCTGTCCGGACCGATAGCGGACTTGATCGCAGCCTCTATCACTGCAGTGATGATAATTAGGGAAGTGAAAAAGCTGAACCAGAAAAGCGTTGCTTGACCATTTACCGCAAAGCGATGCACTGAGTGTAACCGAAGTGACGCAAAGCCCGCAAAGGTAAACCAAAAGCTCTTAGCGCACTTGGCGCCTTAGCGGTTCAAAACAACTTGCAGCGTTTCGACCGGTGGCCGTGATTATTAGGGCTTTACAAAAATACCCTTTCAGTGTATAATCTCTTTTAATCGAATAAAAGAACAGCCAAGACCCCCCATGCAAGCGGGGCCTTGGCCTTTCGGCGTTTCGGT
>JAHJLF010000021.1:0-27500 GCA_018821925.1 Candidatus Edwardsbacteria bacterium | reverse complement strand
ACGGACTCCCCATCGCTTCTCGGGGTTAACGACCCTGCGGATTTGCCTACAGGATCCCCCTACCAGCTTAGACCCGCACTTCCAATCGCGGATGGGATCTCACTCCTGCGTCCCCCCTTAGGTGATAACGCTTTACCAGTGGTTCCGGAATATTAACCGGATTTCCATCGCCTACGCCTTTCGGCCTCGGCTTAGGGCCCGACTTACCCTGGGCGGATTAGCCTTCCCCAGGAACCCTTGAGTTTTCGGTGACCAGGTTTCTCGCCTGGTTTATCGCTACTTATACCGGCATTCTCACTTCCAGTTCGTCGACGGTGTCTTACGGCACCGCTTCATCCTACTGTGGAACGCTCCTCTACCAAATGACTGATGCGAACATCAATCAAGTCCGCAGCTTCGGCAATCAGCTTAATAGTCCCGTGTATTGTAGGCGCAGAATGACTTGACCAGTGAGCTATTACGCACTCTTTAAATGATGGCTGCTTCTAAGCCAACATCCTGGTTGTCTGTGAGATTCCACATCCTTTCTCACTTAGCTGATATTTAGGGGCCTTAGCTGACGATCTGGGTTGTTTCCCTCTCGGCAATGAAGCTTATCCCCCACTGCCTGACTCCCGGAATTCCTGTGCACGGCATTCGGAGTTTGATAGGGGTTGGTAACCTGGTAAGGTCCCTTGCCCTGTCAGTGCTCTACCTCCGCCACATACTTTCCGAGGCTATACCTAAATATATTTCGAGGAGAACCAGCTATCCCTGGGTTTGGTTGGCCTTTCACTCCTACCCACAGCTCATCCGAGAATTTTTCAACATTCACCGGTTCGGCCCTCCATGACGTGTTACCGTCACTTCAGCCTGGCCATGGGTAGCTCACCCAGTTTCGGGTCTGCTGCATGCAACTGAATCGCCCTATTCAGACTCGCTTTCGCTTCGGCTACGTCCCATAAGGACTTAACCTTGCTGCATACAAGCAACTCGCCGGTTCATTATGCAAAAGGCACGCCGTCACCCCGAATAAATCGAGGCTCCGACTGATCGTAGGCACATGGTTTCAGGTACTATTTCACTCCCCGCCAGGGGTGCTTTTCACCTTTCCCTCACGGTACTAGTTCACTATCGGTCAGATGAGAGTATTTAGTCTTGGAGGGTGGTCCCCCCGTATTCCCACAGGGTTTCTCGTGCCCCATGGTACTTAGGAATCGCAACCAGGGAGATCGCTTCCTTTTCGCCTACCGGACTTTCACCGTCTATGGTAGGACTTCCCAGACCTTTCGGCTAAGGAACGACTTTTTGACTCCCCGACCCCGGTTGATACACGGGATCCGTAACGACCCTGATACCCCCGTCCTGCAACGCGTATCAGCTATCACGCAGGACCGAGTTTAGACTTTTCCCATTTCGCTCGCCGCTACTTTGGGAATCTCGGTTGATTTCTCTTCCACTGGGTACTTAGATGTTTCAGTTCGCCAGGTTAGCTCTTCGGGATTACTTCCTGTTACGTTTTCACCCCGACGTGTTCCGATATGACTCGGAACGGGTTCCCCCATTCGGGCATCTCCGGATCTAAGGTTGTTTGCACCTCCCCGAAGCTTATCGCAGCTTACCACGCCCTTCATCGCCTTCATCTGCCAAGGCATCCACCATGTGCCCTTTGTAGCTTGACCAAAAATCAAAAGTTAATAGCCATTGTTCTAAAATCCAACGGCTAACCTATTTGGTGACTTCAAGTCTCCAAAGTGCTTGTAGTATATACCCTATACTAATTTAAGACCCTATTCAGTTGTCAAAGATCATCTTCCGGTATCATCGAGACATTAAGTACAGTATTTCCCGGAGCTTTGTATTATACCCTTTTCCCACTAATTTGTCAAGAGGTTTATGCAATAAATGAAAGAAAATGTGAATATTTTATAACCCGTTATAAATTCAAGAAATCAGGCAAACAAGTCGAATGGTTTTTTAAAATATTTCGGTTTTGATTTGACAAACAACCCGGCACTATGCCGATTTCGGATAATTTCTTATATTGAACCAAGCCCGGCGCCAAAAGCGCTGCTTCGCCCATAAAGCTCGGTTGTTGGCCGATCGTTGACGCCCAGTTGGCTCTCTTCCTGAAAAGCAATGCCCCGATACGCTTCGCTATCGGGGCTTCTGCCCGGCAAAAAACCAATATGGTGGTGGAGCTGACCCGCCTACGGCGGACTACTGGCTGACAAGTTAGCCCCATGCTGTCGGATTCTCCGCCTAAGGCGGATCCGCCGCCGTTTTGCTCCATCCCTTACTGCAGGCGGAGAACCTTCAACAACGTTGTCGGTCGGTTCTCATCCGGGCAAAAATATGGTGGAGCTGATCGGATTCGAACCGACTACTTCCTGCTTGCAAAGCAGGCGCTCTACCAATTGAGCTACAGCCCCACGCTTATACCGATTTTATGCTTTGCGTCCCCGCGTCCCGCCCTGAGCGAAGTCGAAGGGAGCTACAGCCCCACTTAACTTAAACTCTAACAACCAATAACTAAACCCTAAAAACCAAGGTGGATTATACAATAAAAGATTCGGATATGCAAGGGGAAAGGGTATCAATAGCTGTATTTCAGAGATATTTTAGCAAACGGCGCATCCGGGTTTCCGCTTAAAAGATAGCCCATATTATATGGCTGTTCTTCGTTCAACTGAGCATCAATAGTGAGCCGGCCGAAGTTAAAGCCCAGCCCAAAGCAGATATTAAAATCCGATTCGCTGAATGCTTCCTCCGTAGTAGTTGCATTATAGGCAAATCTGGTTTTACTGTTGATCCAGGAGGTCTTTTGGCTGGCACCCAACCGAAGCGTCAGCCATTTCAAAAGTCCGGCCTCAATCCCGGCCTGAAAGCCAGGCAATACGATAGTGCTGACCTCCCGGCTAATATATTTTTGTGAAGGTATGGTTGAAATCAGCCAGATATTATTGGAGTCGGATATCTCAATGCCGGAGCCTTCCAGGGAAAGGCCGGCTAAAAGCTTTACCCCGGGTTTGGGACAATACTCGGTTCCCAAATAAGCAGCAAATCCGCTTTGGGAATATTTCCCTCCGGTTTTATCATACATGGAGCCCGGCATATGCATGGTATCGGCATAGCTGGCTGTATATCCCAGCGTAAACGAATTGAATGACAAGGCCGGCACTATTTTGATTGCCGGGGTCATCCCGTAGAACAGTCTGGCATCAAGTTTTTTGCCGCTGCCCTCCCGGCTTTCCACCTTTTCCCAATATAGGGGATCGGCTCCGCTCAGCTCGAATTCCGAGGAGAATGAGATCGTCTGGAAACCCAGGCCGGTCTGCAAATAGATATTGTCGCCAAAAATCCGGGAAGCGCCGGCGTCAAAGCTCCAGATGCCGGAATGCGCCTGGCGTTTTACTGCATCGGCCGGGATGGTATCGCTGAAATCATAACTTTTATCCCCCGTAGCCCGGGCGATGTGCAGTCCGGCCACCAACAGCCCCATATCCCGGGCATAGAATAAATGAAATTTATTGCCGGGCAGAGGAATGCTGTTGCGGGGAGACATCAGGGGGTGATTGGAAATGGCATAATTAAGAGAGGCTATCATCCCCTCGAGCTCTTTTTGGTTTGTCAGGTCGCCAAACCCTATCCCCACGGTTCCCAGCTTCTGTTCATCGTCAGACCAGGTTCCCCAAAAGGACATCCGGTTCCTGTCAAAGGGAAACGAATCCAACTCCAGGGATAACAAGCGAGGATAGCTGTTCAATTCGGTCGGGAAAAGCCAGATATCGCCGGGATCGGTGGTAAATACGACCGCCGGTCCCAGCGAGGACTGGGCGCTTTGGGTGGCAAAAGACACTCCCCCTGAAAGCAACAGCGCCAAGCAGGCAAGCCCCAAAAAGGCTTTTCTCATACCGCAATCTCTTTAAAGTTATTTGGCAATTATTACTTCGGGAAATAAATAGCGCAATGTGTCATTCCCGCGAATGCGGGAATCCAGGCATGGATGCCCGTTCCCCGATCACAGTCGAGGACAAGTTTCACGGGTTGAGCACAGAAAGTAAAATAAGTTTGACCGAAATGCGCCTTTGGTGCGCATGACAACAAGGATGTTCAAAAACGGGTAAGGATTATTAATCTATTTAATTGCCAGAGTAATAAAAGGGCGAGTTCTGTCTTTTGAACTCGCCCTTAGATTTGGTAGATGTATTAGAACTTGTAGGTGGCGGAAACCTGAGTAAAGGGCGCGTTGACAGCACCGCTCATCAGGTAGCCAAGTTCATACGGCGACTCGTCGTTCAATTTGACGTCAATGCACAGCTTATTGAACTTGAAACCCAGACCAAAACCGAAGTGGTAAGCGGCGCTGGTGTAGGTATCTTCAATTACCGTGTTGGCTGATGTAGTGGTGGTTTCCGTGGTCTTGGCGATATCCTTGCTGGCCCCGATCCTGAGGGTCAGCCATTTCAGCACGTCGGCCTCCACTGCGGCGCTGAAGCCCGGGAACAGGAAGGTGGAATACTTCTCCTCTGCGACGCCTATGCCCAAAACGCCGGTGGTGTCCTCAATGGTGGTGCTGGAAATACCGAAGTCCAATCCGCCTATGACCCGGACGTTCTCCACCGGGGTGTAGTTGGCGCCGAACCCGGCCCAGAAATCGAAGGTAGACATTTCACCACCTTCCGGGTATACGCCTAGAAACAATGTATCAGTACTGCTTAGTTTATAACCTATGGACGACATGGACAGACCGGCGGTGGGCACCAGTTTGAAGTTGTCGCTCATGCCGTACAGCACCCGCAGGGCCACATCGATTCCGGAGCCGCCGTCGGATTCCAAAGTTTCGCTATACGGGGTAACTGCTGGTGTGGCACCCGGCCAGGTCCAGTTTATTTCGTCAGAAAAGGAATAAGTCTTGAAGGAGAACCCCAGATTGGCTTCCATGTTCTCCATAGGGGAATACCCCAAGCCAAAGTTGAAATCCCAGATCCCAGCGGAAGTGGAATTATCTTGGTGCAAGGAACCAGAGACGGTGTCGGAATTTGTAAAGGTCTCGGCATAGGCCGCCCGGGCAATATGTAAACCGGCCGACAACCCACCTAGGTCTCTGGCGTAAAACAAGTGCCATTTGTTGTCCACTGGGTTCATTCCAAACGCAGTAGTTATTAAAGTATTGAATTCATCTTCGTTGGTGATCTTGTGGTTAATGTCCAAACCGGCCACGCCCCAGGTCTGCTCCTCATTGGCAAAGGTGATGGCGGCGGAACCATTATAGGAAAACCCTGCCGGATAGGTGCCCAATTCAGCTACAATCATTCTGGGATAGCTGGCGGTTAAATTGGGATAAAAATAGATATCCTCAAAGTCTCCGTCGTACATCCAAGCCTTGCCCAAGCTAACAACCCTGGACTGGGTGGCAAAAGTCACATTGGCAACGCCCAATAGCATTACCACTGCCGCTAAAATAGCAAATGACTTTCTCATTAATTGACCTCCTTAAATGTTTGAATGGTTGGTTTTTTGGCGTGCTCAACTGTAAAGATATCACAAAAATCGTGGTTTTGTCAATAGTTAAAATCTATAACTTAAAGCCGCCGAAGTGGCTGGCCAGGTCTTGCTCCCGCTGGCGATATTTCCGCCGGAATATAATAATTCGGGATTGACCAGCAGGTCCAGGTTAAGGTTTCCGGCTTTCAAGGTAAGTCCCATATTAAGCCGATAGGGTTGTTCCGAAGATTCGGACCGGCTGGATGTGCCGTCTATAAAATCAAGGTTATGTTTGACCGAAACCATCCTCTGGGTGGCCCCCAGCCGGGCAGTGATCCAATTGGCCAGGTTGGCTTCCATCCCCAGATGAAAAGCCGGGAAGGTCCATTCGGTAATGGTTTCCTTTATCTCGCCCGGGGATCCGATTATCAGTGAATCCTCTATCAGCAACTTGGAATATCCGATATCCGCCCCGGCAATCAGCTTAAGATGATTGCGGAATTGGTAGTTCCAGCCGCAACCCAGGACAAATTCGGTGGTTTCGTCACTGCCGACCACAGAGTTAGTGTCGCCGTTCTGGGTGTATTGATAGGCCAGATCGGTATACCCGGCCTTTAACCGGGGAACGATGACCATATCCTCGTTCAGGGCATAGAAGATTCTGCCGTCAAAGGCCAGCCTCTTGGATCCATCGGATCTGAACTCCTGGGCCGAATCCTGCCCGGAATATGAATAGCTGCTGCCGAAGGAAAAATGACTGTATGAAACCGTAGCATCGGCCCTCAAATTTTCCCGGGGCTCATAGCCGATCCCCAGCCCCAACTCGACGATCCCGGCATCGGCCTTTCTTTCCTCGTCGGAATAGCTGTTAAAACCCGACCAGGCCGAACGGCCCAATAAAATACCTCCTGTGATCTTGCCGAATTTTCTGGAGTACAGCAGATCGTATGAGGCTTTGGGCTGTTCGATCATCATCAGGTGTTGGCCCAGGTTGCGGTCCTGCAGGCGGGTGATGATGTCTACGCTAAAAGTATCGTTTTGAACCGGGACCAGATAATCCAGCAGCTTGCCGTATCCGACCGAATGATGATTTACAGCCAGTCCGGCCACCCCAAAACTCTGCTCCTCGTTGGCATAGAGCAGCCAGACCGAGCTTTGAGAAGCCACATCGCTGCCCTCATCTCCCAGTTCGGCCACCATCGAGCGATAATAAAGCGGTCCAACGCTGGGGAATATAAAGACATTGCTGTTATCCCAGACATAATTCGATGCCCCGGACAGCGAAAGGACCCGGGTCTCGGTGGCAAAGGCTGGCATTGATAATAGACCTATAGCGATAAAGGCCAATATGAATGTTTTTTTCATTTTATCTCCAAAATTATTTTTTAGGCTGTTTATCCGAAAAACCAAACCTGAATTATTTTATCAGATTACAGGAATAAAAGCCATAAAAAAATGGCCGGTCAAAAGACCAGCCAAGTGGTGCTCTCCTGCGGCGAACTATCGCCCGACAGGATAATTTTGGTATGGTGCCCGCCTGCGTCCTCCAAAGATGGACTGCGGCGGACTACCGCCCAGTGAAAAGCAATAATGGTGGGCCCAAGAAGAGTCGAACTTCTGACCTCGTCCTTATCAGGGACGCGCTCTAACCAACTGAGCTATGGGCCCATAAAAGAAAGGTTATAGATTATAAGTTGTATACCTATAACCCATAACCTTCATAATATAATGAAATCGAATAGGGTGGCACAGGGTTTGTTATCTCGCAATAATATCTTCTTGATTTATGCAGAACCCCATATCTCAATAAAGAGATGATTCTACTGGTTCTCTAGAAAGGAGGTGATCCAGCCACACCTTCCGGTACGGCTACCTTGTTACGACTTCGTCCCAGTCACCAGTCCTACCTTAGGTACTGTTCTCCTTGCGGTTAAACAAGTAACTTTAGGTATTACCAGCTCCCATGACGTGACGGGCGGTGTGTACAAGACCCGGGAACGTATTCACGGCAGCATGCTGATCTGCCATTACTAGCGATTCCGACTTCATGTAGTCGAGTTGCAGACTACAATCCGAACTGAGAGGCCGTTTGGGGATTGGCTCCATCTTGCGATATTGCATCCCATTGTCGACCCCATTGTAGGACGTGTGTAGCCCTAGACGTAAGGAGCATGCGGACTTGACGTCATCCCCACCTTCCTCCCCGTTATCCGAGGCAGTCTTCTTAGAGGGTAATCCCAAAGGGAAAACAACTAAGAATAAGGGTTGCGCTCGTTGCGGGACTTAACCCAACATCTCACGACACGAGCTGACGACAGCCATGCACCACCTGTACTGATGTCCCTTACGGGAGGACCATGTTTCCATGGTTTTCACCAGCATGTCAAGCCTAGGTAAGGTTCTTCGCGTTGCGTCGAATTAAACCACATCCTCCACCGCTTGTGCGGGTCCCCGTCAATTCCTTTGAGTTTCAACCTTGCGATCGTACTCCCCAGGTGGGGTACTTAATGCGTTAGCTTCGGCACTCATCCTTTAAAAGAACGAACACCTAGTACCCATCGTTTAGGGCAAGGACTACCAGAGTATCTAATTCTGTTTGCTCCCCTTGCTTTCGCGCCTTAGCGTCAGTGCAGGACCAGAGAACCGCCTTCGCCACCGGTGTTCCTCCTGATATCTACGCATTTCACCGCTACACCAGGAATTCCATTCTCCCCTTCCGCACTCAAGGCCAATAGTATCGACTGCAGTTTCCCGGTTGAGCCGAGAAATTTCACAATCGACTTAAAAGCCCGCCTACACGCCCTTTACACCCAGTGATTCCGGACAACGCTTGCCTCCCCCGTCTTACCGCGGCTGCTGGCACGGAGTTAGCCGAGGCTTATTCCACTGGTACCGTCATTTTTATTTCGTCCCAATGAAAAGGGTTTTACATCCCGAAAGATTTCATCACCCACGCGGCGTCGCTGGTTCAGGGTTTCCCCCATTGACCAAAATTCCCTACTGCTGCCTCCCGTAGGAGTAGGGGCCGTGTCTCAGTCCCCTTGTGGCCGATCGCTCTCTCAAGCCGGCTACCCGTCGTCGCCTTGGTAGGCCATTACCCTACCAACTAGCTGATGGGACGCGGATTCATCTCTTAGCGAATTGCTCCTTTGATTTCAACAAGATGCCCTGTCGAAATATTATGCGGTATTATCCCCAGTTTCCCGGAGTTATCCCCCACTTAGAGGTAGATTATCCACGTGTTACTCACCCGTTCGCCACTATCATACATTCATATTGCTACAAACGCATGACCGTTCGACTTGCATGTATTAGGCACGCCGCCAGCGTTAGTCCTGAGCCAGGATCAAACTCTCCATAAAGAAAGTTTAATCATTTTAAACCTAGAATTTTCGAAGATCCATAAAGCTCAATAACAAACACACTGTGCACCATATTCAATTTTCAAAGAACTTAATCCCTTTCGGGCCAAGGTCTGTAATTATACACAAAACGGGTTCAGATGTCAATACCCTTTTATAAGATTTTCAATATTTATTGCAATTATTTTTATCGTTGCTTTTTCAAGCTTTCCCAGGCCTTACCCTAATTAAGTGCTTTTGGGGCCTGCTGTGAGGTATGTACGAAACAAATACATCCATGGTAAACCGGCTTATGGCTTTATATTGCTTAGTCCGCCGTTGCCATCAAAGACCCGTTATTCCTTGACTATTCTGGCCGTCAACTTCTTGCTGAAATAACCCTTGGCCGAATAGGTGGGTTCGATGGTCACATTGATGATATATTCACCGGGCGGAACCAATCTCCCCTTATCGTCGGTGCCGTCCCAGACGATATTGTTCAGCCCCAGGGTCTCCCGGAACTCGTTGACCAGGTTCTTGACCAGGTTCCCGGCGCTGTCTGTGACCTGGATCTTGAAATCCCCCGGCTCGTAGAGCATCAGGGATATGGTGGGCCCGGGGAAGTCCTGGTTCAGTTTTTTGGGATACAGTCCCTCGATGTAGCCGTCTACGCCCACCCAGTAATATTGCACCGACTCCCGCTCCAGGACGAAGACCTGGCCGTACCGCTTCCAGATGGCGATGCCCCGGGGGGATTCGAACTCGTTGTCGCCCTTTCCCTGCCGGCCGAATCCGGCCACATATTTAAGATCGTGGTCGAACTTGTGTACCTGGTGGTTGACCATGTCGGTGGCATAGACGCTGCCATAGAAATCCAGGGCCAGCCAGGCGAAATAGGCCCCGGGCATGGCTATATCGCCGCCGGTGATCTCGGCCTGTATCTTGCCGAACTGGTCGAATTTGCGGATGCGCCCGTTGACCGAATCGGATACAACAATGACCGTTTCGTGGCGGAAATTCCACCTGTCGGCGAAATCGACCACCGCTATGGCCGACGGCCGGTCCAGCTTGCCCCCGCCGTCCATAACCCGGGTTCTGCGGCCCACTTTGTCATATATCACAATGCGGTTATGATCGGTATCGGTTACATAAAGATTTCCGGCGGCGTCTACCGCGCAGCCCATGGGATGCGATAACTCGCTCTCCCCTATATTACGGATGAATTCCAGTTTCCCTTTTTCATTGTATAGGCAGACCACCCGGTTGTTGTTCATATCGGCCACGTAGACAAAGCCGTCCTCGGTGGCCGCCACCCCCAATGGATTATGGAACTGGCCGTTGCCCGACCCCAGGGAGCCATAGGCCGCCAAACCGTCCAGCCCGCGGTTATAGATTATCTGGTGGCGGTTTGAATTGGCAGCATAGACCGTCAGCTCGTCGTCGTCTCCCGTAGTGGAGGGATCGTCAGTGGATTTTAATTTTACCGCGGCGATGCCCTGCGGATCATCAAACCCGGCCCCCAGACTGAGCAGAATTTTCAGGTAGAATTTACCGGCCTTATGAAAGCCGTAGGAATGCCCGTAGGGAGGCGGCACCAACAGGCTGGGCCGGTATTCCTGGGCCGGGACCGGCTTCCAGAAAAACGCCAGAAGAAGGATTATTGCCACCCACTTGTATTGTTTCAGTGCAGGACAGATCCGGCGGTTCGTCATATTTTCTCCTCCAATAGCCAACGGTATACGTAATAACCGACCATTACTTTTTTTATATAATTCCTGGTCTCCAGGTAGGGTATCTCTTCGATCAGATAGTCATCGTCGTTCCGGCAGCGTTCCGATTTAAGCCACTGCTTGACCCGATGAGGCCCGGCATTATAGGCGGCCAGGGAGTGAACAACCGAACCGTCGAACTGCTTAAGCAGGCTGGACAAAAATCTGGTGCCGTAAGCGATGGATGTTTCTGGATGGTACAGTGCATCGGGCTTGAATTTCTTCAAACCGGACAGTTGCTGGCCGGTCTTGGGCATTATCTGCATCAGCCCCCTGGCCCCGACCCGGGAACGGGCGGCGGCCACGAATTTGCTCTCCTGCCTCATTACCGAAAGCACCAGGGCCGTTTCCAGCGGGCTCTCTGCCAGTGATGCCTCTATGGAGCGAATATACCTTTGGGGATACAGAGTCTCTATCAAAGCTTTGGGCCTGGGGCCCATCCAGAGGTCAAATGATCTTTTAGCGCAATATATGGCCTGGGGGTCCATCCCCGCCTGGCTGTATAGCTGGGCCAGATAATGAAGGGCCACCGGATCATTCCAGCTGATCTTCCTGATGGCCTCGGCCAGCTTGGCGGCCTCGTCCAAGAGGCCCATATCCACCAGTCGGGATGCCTGGGTGAATCTTCGGTGATTTTTGATCCAGCTCTCCGGCTCAAGCTGCGGCTCGGCCACGGCGGAATCCAAAAAAGCCAAATGGGCGACCCTATCCGGGGAGAGGCTGTCTCCGGACGGGGAAAATCCGCTCAGCTTTTCCCTGGCCCTCCAGCCGTAATAGGTATATTCATATTTTGCGGCCAGCTCCCGGTATTTTTCCCGGGCCGCCAGGCTGTCGCCCCTCCCCTCCAGAGCCTTTCCCTGCCAAAAAACGGACACCTCGGCGAAATCGCTCTGGGGGTATCTTCTCTGCGCCTCCCGCCAGTGTTTCAGGGCCAAGCCGTAGGCTTTCATTTTATACTGGCACCATCCGGCCCTGAAAAGCGCCTCGTCAGCCCAACTGGTGCCGGACTGAACCTGGGGCACTTTCAGATAGGCCTGGGCTGCCAGGGTCAGCTTGCCCTGCCGCTCCAAACATTTGCCTATAAGGTACTGGGCCTGGCCCAGCAGGCTGCTGCCCTTATTGTAGCGGATGAATCTGGTCAGCAGGTTCCTGGCCGATTCATACTTCTTTTGGCTGATCAGCCGGTTGGCTTTATGAATGGTCCCTTTGCGGACCGGCGCCGGAGCGCTGCCGGAGGCTAGCGCAGGCTGTGCCATCAATAGCGATATCAGCAGGCTGTCGTTCCCCTGATTGTTTCCGGCTGAAGCCAGACTGTCAAAGATCCTGCCGGCTGTTTTGGACTGCCCCTGCTGCTGATAGCAAAACCCGGCGTTCATCCAGGCGATATCCGCCAGCAGCTGATCCTGCCGGGCCAGTTCCAGAAAATCATACAGGGCATCACGGTAAAGCCCGATCTTCTTCAGGCTGTATGCTCTCTGCCATTTGCAATTGATCTCCAGAGAAGAGCCGGGCCAGCGCTGGATAAAATCGTCCACCTCCTTGATGGCGCTGTGATGATCACCGGCCAGGATCAACAGCCTGATTTTATTGTACTGCGAGAGGGAATCGACGGGGATCGCGTTCAAGACATCCAGGGCCCTGTCGTATTCCAGCCACTCCCCCAGCATCAAAGCCTGCTGTACCGCACCCGCCGGCTCCTGGGCGGGAACGGTGGCGGGGATCATGAACAGCCAGACCAGAAGCAGATATCTTTTCATATGTTAATTTTAACCGATGCCGCAGGCATTTGTCAAAAGAAAAACGGGAAGAACAATTTTCTTCCCGTTGCCCCCTGCCCCTGTCGCTATTTAAAAGTTTTTTTGAGATCGGCGATCAAGGGGTTGCTGCCGGCCGGGGCCAGCCGGATCTGGTATTTATCGGTGATGTCCGAGATAAGCCTGCCATGCTCGGCGGAGTAGGCCTCCCTGGCGGCAATGGCTTTGGCCTCCCACTTGTCGGAGATGATCTGCACCTCGGCCCTGCGTTGGCCGGCATTTTTGAATTTAGTGCCGGCAATTACCGTCTGGTAACGAAGCAGGTCGTTGCTGATGGCCTGGGCCATCAGATCGGCAATATTCAACAGCCTGATGAAATCGGCATGAAAAGCACTGAGTTTTTTATCCACACAGTTCGCTTGGAGGCAAAACCCCGTTTTGATCTGGGCCATATCCTGGGAGAATTTTTGATAGAAATCCAAGGTGGCCCGTTGCGTGGAATAGGGCTGTTTTTCGAATTCCGACAAGCGGCCCAGCGCTTGTTGATACTGTTCCACCAACGGCTTGGTGGCAGCCAGGTAATGCCCGCCGCCTCCGCAGCCGGCCATTGTTGCCAGCATAGACCAGGCCAATAAGCAGGAAAATATTCTCCTCATTTATCCACCCTCCTTTTAAACAGTTTTTATTTTAACTGTCAGTCACTGGCGCAATTATTTAAATGAACGACGGGCTTTATTATGTATGGATATGATAGCTCTATTTGGTATATTTTTCAAGGAGAAAATGTTTTTATTTTCATAATGCCTTTACCAGCGGCACCAGCATCTCATGGGAGGTGGTTCCGCCGTGGTTGGCCTTTAAGTAAACTTTTTCCTCGCCTAAAATAAAATCCTTCAGGCACCAACCGTCTTTCATTACCAGCACGAAATCCCCTATTCTTTCGATCAGCCGCGGATCGGGCGGGCCCGGGCCATAAAAGCCCTTTTTAATTATCTGGGACCTTGAATATAATTTACAGGCCTCTCCCAAATAAGAGGAAATGTATCTTTTGAACTGCGCTACTTTATCGGGATGGACATGGCAATAAACCACCCTTGGTTCGCCGCATAATGGCAGGGCCAGGCACTGATTCAAATCCGGATGGGCCTTAAGCTCAATAACTTTTTGTGGGGGGGTATCTATCAAGCCATGATCGGCCGTAATCAACAGCAGGACATCATCACTTTTAACCGACTGCCAAAAGGAGGCGATCTTTTTATCCAGCTTGTGAAAGTGAGCCTTTGCCTTGGGGCTATCCGTTCCGTGCAGATGGCACAAATGGTCGATCTCCGGCCAATAGGCGGAGATGAAAGTCTCCCCTTTGGATTTGTTCAGGGCTTTCTTCATTCCGGAAAAAAGGCCGGATAGGTCCTCATATGGTATCGGAATGGCCCGGCCCCGGGTGGCTTTGGAGAAAGGTCCTTCAGCTATGAACCCGGGGGTGACAATAAAATTTTCAGCCTTTAACTTATCGAACAGGGGCCGGCCGCCGATAAGATTTTGGGGATCGATCCCGGCTCCGGTGAATTTACTGCCGCCGAAACGCGGCTGATAGAACAGGACCTTGGATACCACCCCCAGCTCTTTCAGATGGACGAACCATCCGGTGATGGCATGACGATCCGGGGGCAGGCCGGTGGCAAAGCTGGTGATGCTACTGGCCGTGGTCGAGGGAAACACCGATGTCATCCTGGCATAGAGATTTTCCTTCAGCCAGCTGTTCTCCCCATGCTTCTGCAGGAAATGATATCCCAGCCCGTCCAGCACCAGCAGGATGATCTTTTTATAGGGTTTCAGGGCGCTGGCCGGAAGCTGCCTCAGCTGGGCATACCCGGTTTTATGCCCGAACCTTCCGGCAATGCTGGCCATCAGGTTCACGATGCTACCGCCGTTGTAATCGGGAAGGTATCTTTTCTCCATGGTAATTGCTCTATTGATTCCAAAAATTAAAGCCGGACATTTCCGGCTTCCGGTTGTTTCTATCTGTTTCCTGGGGTTATTTTTCTTTTAATCATCAGAACGATTTCGTTCATCTCAGCCAACCCGAAAAGCTTGGCGACAGCAAGGTAGAGCAGGATCAAAAACGAAAGGAACCCGGTCAAAATACCGGCCTTGGGCCACAGCCCCAGCGGACCCATCTGCTGGAGCCAGAGGTTATTCATGAAAAAGGCCGCAGCTCCGGTCAACAGGGAAGCCGCAGTTATTTTTATCAGGGAGCGAGAAACATGGCCCAGCCTGATATCGGGCAAACGTTTTTTGATAAGCCACAGGCTTATCACGGCAATGATGGTATAGGCCGAGGCATGCCCCAGAGCCAGCCCGGGAATCCCCAGTAGCCCGATAAGGGCAAAATTGATGATGGTATTGGAGGCGTTGCCGATGAAATTCAGTGCCAGCGGGGTGATGGTGTCCTGCAGGGAATAGAAGACCCGGTTCAGAAAGAGGTATATGGTAAAGGAGAACAGCCCCAGGGAATAGCAGGACAGGACGGTGGCCATCAACTTGGTATCCTGTAAGGTAAAACGGCCCCGCTGCATCAGCACCTGAACGATAGGCAGGCTCAGGGTCAGGTAGATAACCAAGGCCGGGATAATAACGATGGCGCTCCAGATGATACCCTTCTCCACGATGCCGGCGAATCTCGGCCAGTCCTTTTTAACCGCCAACTCCGAAAGTCCGGGAAGCAGCACCGTTCCTATGGATACCGCAAAAAGCCCGTGGGGCAGCACATAAAAAGCAAAGGCGTATTGCAGGGCCGACACCCCGCCCTGAAAGTTGATGGCCAGGTTGTTCTGGACGGTCAGATTTATCTGATTCAATATGACATAGGCCAGCACCGGCAGCGACAGCTTGACTATTTTGATGACCGCCGGATGCTTGAAATTAATACTGAAATGGTATTGCCATCCGGCCTTTTTCAAACTGGGGTACTGGACCAGGGCCTGGGCCAAAACGCCCATGGTTGTCCCCAAAGCCAGCCCCACCACTCCAAACCCGGGCACCCAGCGGTAGGCCGCCAAAGTGGCGATTGCGATGATGTTGTTTACCACCGGGGCAAAGGCCACCACCATAAACCTGTCCCGGGCGTTCAGAATGCCGCCGGCCAGGGCTGAAAGCCCGTATAAAAAGATCTGAGGAACAAAGAAGATAAAAAAGAACAGCACCTGCTGGCGTATCTCCGGTCCGGCCTTGAGGGTCTGGAGGTACACTAATAGCGGGGAACCTATCCAGCAGATCAGGGTGGTCACCCCCAGGGCGATCAGGGCGGCGTTGAATATCTGGCTGATATTTCTCCAGGCCTGTTCCTTATCCTGGGACGACAACTGCTCCACCACCACCGGGATGAAGACCGCCGACAGGATCCCCCCCAGTATCAGTTCATAGATCATGGTGGGCAGGATATGGGCCAGGTTGTAGGCGTCGGCTATAGGGGTGAAACCCAGCACCGCGCCCATGAAGGCCCATTTCACAAATCCGGTAACCCTGGAGAACAGGGTGCCCAGGGACATCCCGGCCATATGTCTTAAATGCTTGCTCAAATCAATATCCTGAAAGTTGCCGATGCTGCTGCCTTGGTAAATTAAAAAGGGCTTGATCTCTCAAGCCCAAATATCAAGATAAGATCAGTTCTTGACCGCATGGACCAACGACAGCCCTCCTATGAACAGGAATCCGAACCAGTACAGCAGCATGAAAGGGATGGTGGCCAGCTGGGCATGGTCGATGGCGTACCATAGAGCGAAGGTGGTGTAGACCGCCAACAGGATCTCGAAGATCACGGTGAATTCGAATTTGGCCCGGTATTTTTTCTGCTGCCAGTTGCGGCTCTTGCCGTTCAGATTGTACTTCGGGGTCCTGATGAATCCGCTCTGCCGGTTGAAAAGCGCTTCGAAAACCGCCTTAGTATTTATCACCGAAAGCCCCACCGCCCCGGCCATCAGTATCGGCAGGGACATCACCCGTCGTTTCCAGTCGGGATATATCTCCCGCTGGGCGTAGATATAGAACAGGGGATAGCTGAACGCGCAAATAGTGAACGCAGCGGCTCCGATGAAGAACCCTCGGGAGGCCGATTCGGTAACCTTGATAATCAGCATCGGCCAGGAAAGTATGGAGAGAAGCAGCATCAATGGAAAGACGATATGATTGGTCAGATGGACCGTGGCTTCCCATTTAACCAACAGGGGGAGGCTCCGGTCCTTCCATATCCTGGGCAGGAGTTTTTTGGCGGTCTGAATGGCTCCCTTGGCCCAGCGGTACTGCTGGCTCTTGAAGCCATGCACGTCGACCGGCACCTCGGCCGGGCAGACCACATCGTTGACATAGACGAACTTCCAGCCGGCCAGCTGGGCCCGGTATGATATGTCCATATCCTCGGTCAGGGTGTCGTCCTGCCAGTTCCCGGCATCGATGATGGAAGCCTTGCGCCAGATGCCGGCGGTGCCGTTGAAGTTCATGAATATGCCTGAGGAGTTGCGGGCCCCGTGCTCAATCACGAAATGGGCGTCCAGCCCGATGGCCTGCCCCCTGGTCAGCCAGGAGCAATTATCATTAAGATGCCCCCAGCGGGACTGCACTACGCCGACCCGGTCGTGGGAAAAATAGGGCATCATCTTTTTTAAAAAATCGACCGGAGGGATGAAATCCGCGTCGAAGATGGCCAAAAACTCTCCCTGAGCAACATCCAGGCCGGCCCGCAGAGCCCCGGCCTTAAAGCCGGTCCGGTCGTCACGGTGGATATATACCACCTCCACCCCCTGCTTTCGGTAGTCATCCACCAGCCGGCGGCACAATCCCTGAGTCTCGTCTGTGGAATCGTCCAGCACCTGAACCTCGAACCTGTCGCGGGGATAATCAATGCTGCAGGCAGACTTGATCAGCCTCTCCACCACGTACTGCTCGTTAAAGATCGGCAGCTGGACCGTGATCCTGGGCCATTCCGAATATGTTTTTTGGTGCTTTTGATGAGATCCTCTGTTCTTGCGGTAAAGATAGACCATCAGGTAGGCATGGAAGGAATAGATCGACAGCACCCCCATCAACAGACCATAGACCACTAAAAGCGTAATTTCCAAGCCGGACATGATTTTTTTATATAACCTCTATAAAGTTTTATAAATAAAACATACTCCCAGAATTCCATGATACCCCATTGTTTTGGCATCCGTTACTGAGAGTCTATCGTCAAGTTATTGTTTAACTGCTGAGTATACTACTTTTCTCATATATTTTCAAGTTAATTTATGATTAAAATTTCTCAACGACAGCATCACCAGGGTGCAGCCGACCACGACGCCGATACCTCTTTCCTCCAACAGATCCACCAATATCGGATTTTCCGCCCCGGGGTTGAATATAACCCCCCGTACTAACCCAGTGCTTTTAATCTCAGCGAAAAATCCAGTGCCGGAGCCGAATGAGTTAGGGCACCAATGGAGATATAATCCACCCCGCATTCGGCTATCTTTCTGACATTGTCCAGGCTGACGTTTCCCGAGGCCTCGATCTTGAGCTTGCCCTGGTCACGGGCCGGCGATGACCACACCATCCGGCAGGCCTCGACCATCATCTCGGGCTTCATGTTGTCCAGCATCACTATATCCGGCCCCAGGGCGATGGCCTCCTCCAACTGGGGAAGGTTCTGCACCTCCACCTCTATTTTTATGCTCTTTTTGATCCCGTCCCTTACCAGTTGGACTGCCGCCGAGACCCCGCCGGCCGCTTCGATGTGGTTGTCCTTGATCAGCACCATGTCGTACAGCCCCATCCGGTGGTTCTCCCCCCCGCCGCAGGCCACCGCGTATTTCTCCAGTCGGCGCCAGCCCGGCGTGGTCTTGCGGGTATCCAGTATCTTGGCCCGGGTGCCGTCCACCGCCTCGACGAACCGGGCGGTCAGCGAGGCGATCCCGGAAAGGTGCTGCAAAAAATTCAACGCGGTCCGCTCGGCCGCCAGGATGCTTTGAGCCCGGCCCTGGATGTTAATCACCACCTGCCCCAGGTCGACCGTCTGAGAGTCGTTTGTATTGATTTCTATGGCCAGTTCGGGATCTACCTGCAAAAAGACCTCCCGGCAGATGTCAATCCCGGCCAGAACTCCTTCGTGCTTGGCCATTATCAGAGCCAGTGCCTGGGCCTGGGGATCGATGGTGTATCGACTGGTGACATCGCCCTTCCCGATGTCCTCCCTCAACGCCTGTTTTATCAGGGGCCGGGCCTTGGCAAGATCGAATTTCATATTGGTCAGTCTTTCACAATAGTATTTGAATAACTTTGTGCACTTTGTGGTAAAGAGATTCTTCGTTTGTCTAATATCAAGTCAATCTCAGAATGACGAATTCCTTGATAACGAATAACCATTAACCAACAACTATTTCTTATATTCCGGCGTCCATTCCAGCTTGGGCGGTTCCATCAGCGAGCCCCACAGATATTTCTCGATCTTTTCACGCAGGGATTTATCTATCTCGCGGTTGACCGGGTATATCTTGGCATTAAGCACCCTATCAAGGATATTTACGGCGGCAGCTATGGTCGGCTCCAGCCCCCGGGCCGAGGTATGCTTTACATCGTCGCCCGGGGTGTGGATCATGGTCGAGGCCTGGCCGCCCACCCGGCAGATGTTCACCGCCGGCACCTCGTGGACCGCGAACGGCATGCAGTCGCTGCTGTAGATGTCCAGGCTGGTGCGGAAGTAATGCCCGGTCTCTTTGGTGATGCCGTCGGCATAGCCCTGCAGCTGCGGGGTGCCCAGCACGATCAGCTCGTTCTTGCCCAGTTCGTCGCCGGCCACGTCCACGTTGACCACCAGACCCAGCCGGGCCTTGATTTCCTTCTGATGCTTCTCGGCGTAGGAGAAACTGCCCCGCAGGCCCAGTTCCTCGCCGGAGAACATGATGATGCGGAGATCTCGTTGCGGTTGGTTCTTGGCGAAATGCTCGGCCGCTTTCAGCAGGGTGACTATCCCGCCGGCGTTGTCGGTGGAGCCGGGCGATCGGGCTACGCTGTCGTAGTGCCCTACCGCCAGGGTCAGGTTGTCATCGTATCCCCTGCCTTTGATGTCTATGACGATATTATTGCCGATGCGCTTTCCTGCGGACTGTTTGATGCTCAGTTCAATTTTGCTGCCGGACAGGGCCGACAGCTTCAGGCCGTCCTCATAGGTGACTGTGACCGAGGGCACATAGCCCTGGGCGTACATCTTCTGGCGGTAGGACCAGCTGGGAGCCTGGCGCAGGGGACTGCCGATGGCGATGCAGGCCTTGATGCCGCCGGGCTTGAACTGCTCGGCGATCTTGCGGGAGAAGGTATAGGTCAGGATTATCTTGCCCTTGTAGGCCCCTTTGTTCCGCAGCATGATGTCGGCATTCTCCAAAAAGACCATCTCCCCGGAGATCTTGTGGTCGTGCGACAGCCCGAAGGGATGGGCCTTGAAGGTCTGACCTTTTCCTTTAATGGAGGCCGTGCCGGTCTCGAAGGAGTTGACCGCGAAAGGCTCCAGGTGATGTTTGACCTTGAGCTGTTTGAGGTATTTGGTGAGGATAGTGATGGCCTTCTTTTCCCCGGCCGAGCCGGTCAGCCGCTCGAAGTTGAGCTCTTTAAGAACCTGATGTGCATTGATCATGAGATAAAACTCCGTTTATATTAAGAGTTAATATTTATTAATTTTCCTAATTCCGGGTAAGTATTTATAAGTTCATTATACTCACGTTGGTAAAGTTCTAAATAACCATCTTTTTCATGTGATATGGTTACTAAAAACGGACTTTTATCTGCACGTAGGAAACATATATCTTCGGGCAAGCTTGGCTGTAACCAATCATATAAATTTGATACTGAACCCTTTATGATTTCTAATGACTTATAATTTAAATTATAAACATTCACTAAAGCAAATTCATTTGTAAGTTTTGTTCCAGGCCATTCATTACAGTCATTACTACTTTCAATAAACGGCCTCAACGCATTGAGTATTATTTCTGCTTTTTTATTCATCTTAACAGAATATCTTATTACAACTAAAAAATAACTTGCAAACTTTGATGTCATGTCTATTATTGCTTTATAATTACTATCCTGTGGTTCTCTGTATAAATTATATATATTTCTCACAATAACCTCATTTTATTTAATCTTCCTCAAATTATTGTCTTCATACATTGTAGATTATTTAGATTCTTCGCTTGTCTAATAAAAAGCACTTCTCAGAATGACGACTCCGTTGTAGCCCCTAATAACTACCGCCATCCTTCAACCCGTGTTGCCTCTAAGTCCCCTCAGGATGACAATCCTTTCTGTCACCCTGAGTCTGGCACCCTGCCTGACAAGCTGAATGGGTGACGGTTATTCATCCCTCAACCTGCGTTGCTTTGAAGTGCCCTCGGGATGACATCTATTTTCTTCCCCGCTTCCTGGTATAGGTCACACCCATGTCCGGCTGACCGGTCTTCTTCTTGGACCTTTTCCCACCGAACGGCTTGGCCAGCGGCTCCTGGCCCTGCATTTTCCGGATCTCGTCCCGGATGGCGGCGGCCTTCTCGTATTCCATGGCCGAGGCGGCGTCGAACATCTGCTTCTCCAGCTGGACGATGATCTCCTCCTGGCTTAAGCCCGAGACGATATAGGCCTCCATCTCCTCCTTGACCAGCTCTTGGCGGGAATCGGCCACCGAGGTGGACAGCATCACCTGCTCGATGGACTTGATGATGGACTGCGGGGTGATGCCGTGCTTTTCATTATAGGCCAATTGGATCTTGCGGCGGCGTTCCATTTCGGCTAAGGCCCGCTTCATGGAATCGGTGATCCGGTCGGCGTACATGATGACCTTGCCGGAAAGGTGGCGGGCCGCCCGGCCCGATACCTGGATAAGCGATCGTTCGGAGCGTAAAAAGCCTTCCTTGTCGGCATCTAAGATAGCGACCAGCGAGACTTCCGGCAGGTCCAGTCCCTCGCGTAGCAGATTGATGCCCACCAACACATCGAACTCTCCCAGCCTTAAGCCTCTCAATATCTCTATCCGCTCGATGGCGTCGATCTCGGAATGCAGGTAGCGCACCTTGATGCCGCCCGCCGCCAGAAAATCGGCCAGGTCCTCGGACATCCTCTTGGTCAAAGTGGTCACCAGGGTTCGCTCTTTTCGCTCCACCCGCAGTTGGATCTCCTCCATCAGGTCGTCCACCTGTCCGGTGATGGGCTTGATCACCACCGCGGGATCCACCAGGCCGGTGGGCCGGACGATCTGGTCGATGATGACCCCGGCCGATTTTTTAAGCTCGTAATCCGAGGGCGTGGCCGAGGTGTATATAACCTGGTTGGCCAGCGATTCGAATTCGTCGAATTTCAATGGGCGGTTGTCCAGGGCCGAGGGCAGGCGGAAACCGAAATCCACCAGGGTCTCCTTGCGGGAACGGTCCCCGGCGTACATGGCGCCGATCTGCGGCACGCTGACATGCGATTCGTCGATGATCAGCAGGTAATCCTTGGGGAAAAAGTCTATCAGGCAGAAGGGCCGCTCGCCGGGTTTTCTACCGGCCAGGTGCCGGGAGTAATTCTCGATGCCGGAGCAGTAGCCCAGCTCCTTTATCATTTCAATATCATATTTGGTGCGCTGCTGAATGCGCTGGGCCTCCAGCAGTTTCCCGGCATTGGTCAGGTCGGCCACCCGCCATTTGGCCTCTTCTTCGATGTCCTTGAGCGCCTCCTCCAGCCGGGGGTTGGAGACCAGAAAATGCTTGGTGGGATAGATGGCGATCTTTTCCTTGAGTTCGGTGACCTTGCCGGTCAGCGGTTCGAAGACCGACAGCCGGGCCACCTTGTCATCCTCCAGCTCTATCCGTAGGCCGATATTCTCGTCGCCGGGATGCACCTCGATCACCCCTCCCCGCACCCTAAAAGTTCCCCGGTCGAAGCTGACATCGTTGCGCTGATACTGGATCTCCACCAGCTGTTTCATCACCACCTCGCGGTCGGCCGGCTGGCCGGTCTCCAGCATCAGGACGAATTCCTTCCACTCGTCGGGCGAGCCCAGGGAATAGATGCAGGACACCGAGGCCACGATGACCACATCCCGCCGTTCCAGCAGGGCCGAGGTGGCCCGCAGGCGCAGCCGCTCGATGTCGTCGTTGCGGGAGGAGTCCTTTTCGATATAGGTGTCGGAGGACGGTATGTAAGCTTCGGGCTGGAAATAATCGTAGTAGGAGATAAAAAACTCCACCGCGTTCTGAGGGAAGAATCCCTTGAACTCGCCGTAGAGCTGGGCGGCCAGGGTCTTGTTGTGCGACATGATCAGGGTGGGCCGGTTGACCTTCTCGATGACATTGGCCATGGTGAAGGTCTTGCCCGACCCGGTGACGCCCAGCAATACCTGGTGATTGATGCCCCGGTTCAGCCCGTCCACCAATTGCTCGATGGCCTGCGGCTGATCTCCGGTGGGTTTATAGTCGGATACTAGTTTGAATTGGTTCATTTATTTTGGACGCAGATTAACACGGATTTTTATTTACCATTTCAATCGAAGTGAACACAAAGGACGTTTATAAACATTTGTCATCCTGAGATGGCATACAAACGGGGCTGGCCGTAGGATGACAATCACCCATTCAGCTTGTCGGATAAAAGCCTTCTCAGGGTGACATTGATTTTAAAATCTTTACGATCTTTGCGCCTTTGCGGTTCAATAACCATAAAGGCCCTGTAAGCAGGGCCTTTTATCATTATTCCTATGCCTCGGTCAGCCCGGTGAAGTGGAAATTGTTTACC
This sequence comes from Candidatus Edwardsbacteria bacterium, assembly GCA_018821925.1. Classification (NCBI taxonomy): domain Bacteria; phylum Candidatus Edwardsiibacteriota; species Candidatus Edwardsiibacteriota bacterium. The sequence continues at coordinate 4,376 of JAHJLF010000021.1, read as the reverse complement.
TTCAGCGGCGGGACCACCATGTTCTCCTGGCTCTCCGGCACGCCCAGCGTCTCCACGTTATTGAAGAACTCCACCAAGTCCTGATTGAACCGCATGTTCTTGACCCCGCAGGATATCTTGCCGTCCTCGATCAAAAAGGTGCCGTCCCTGGTCATCCCGGTGATGATGGGGATCTTGCGGTCCACCACCCGGTTGTACCAGAAGCGGGTGACCAGCACCCCGCGCTTGGTGGACTTGATCATGTCCTCCAGGGTCGAGCTTCCCCCCTCCAAAATTATATTACGGGGCATCGGGCCCCAGGTGTTGGGCTGGGGCAGGCCGTGGCCGGTGGTCTCGGTCCTGTCCTTGGCCGCCGTCTTCAGATCGTACACCGGCCCCTTAGCCACTCCCTTTTCGATGATGCTTACCTTCTTCTTGGGCATGCCCTCGGAGTCGAAGGGCTCGGCCCAGACCGCCAGCGGATGATAGGCGTCATCGGTGATGGTGATATTGTCCCCCATCAGCTTCTGCCCCAGCTTGCCGGACAGGCAGCTTAAATTCTCCTGCACCGACAGGGCGCCGAAAGAAAGCCAGGCCAGAAACATCAGCGGGGTGGTAACAGCCTCAGGTTCTAGGATGACTGTGTAATCGCCCGGCTCCAGGGCTTTTGGATTAAGCCCGCCCAAACATTTTTGTATGGCGATCGAAGCCACCTTCTCCGGGTCAAGCTCGCTTGTTTTACGCACAATTTGGGCGTATCGCCCGGCGGTGATGCCCGACCGGGCGGTGATCTCCATCCGCAAAGTGCTGATGTTGTGATAGGCGAACAGCCCGTTGCTGTTGGCCATGGCGTTCACATAAAGCGTATTGTTGACCAGCCCGGCCAACTCCACCTTCTCCTGCTTGGCCAGGTTGACGGCCTTCAGCACCATCTCGGCCCTCTGCTCCGGCTCTATGAAGGCCGAGCTTTTATCCAGGGCGGCAATTTCCCGGTACTTCTGCGGCCCCACCAACGGCGGCAGGTCCTGCTTGCTGGTGATGGCCTTGGCCGTATTCACGGCTTGCTTTGCCAGTTTCTTAAGCGACTCATCATCGAACTGATTGGTGGTGGCGCGGCCCGAGCGATTATCGAGATCCACCCGCAGGGAGATATTTATGTCCGAGGTCTCCACGTTCTGGTGGATGGTGTTGTTGGCGATCCGGGTCAGCGGGCTGACAACCTGGTTCAGGATCACCTCGGCCTGCCCCTCTTTTACGAAGGACAACGCCTTTTTACAGATATCCTGGGCTTGATTTTTATCTATCATCATTTTTAGATCCATCCCAATAAATACTTTTGATTATCTTTGGACGCCGATTTTCACTGATTTTATCTTAATGGAATTTAATCCGTGTTGATCTGTGTCCTATAAAACAGTCTGGCTTACTTTTTACCCGGCACTACGCCGACCTTGATCTTCCGGAACCGGCTTGGCGAACAGCCTTGGGCGGTGCGGGCCAGCTGCTGGGGCTCCCCCTTGCCGCAGTTGGCGGTTCCCCATATCTTCCAGTCCTTGGGCCCGGCGATGGCGTCGCAAGCGTTCCAGAATTGCGGGGTGAACCCGGTGTAGGTGGCGTTCTTGATCATCTGTCCCAGCTTGCCCTTCTTGATCTCCCAGGCGATCTCGGTGCCGAACTGGAAATTGGAGCGCCGGTCGTCTATGGAAAAACTCTTGTTGGTGGCCATGTAGATCCCGTCGTCTGTTTCGGAGATGATCTGCTCCAGCGGTTTGGTGCCCGGCTCCAGGTTGATGCAGGTCATCCGGACGATGGGCATGTTGCCCCAGCCGTCGGCTCTCATGGCCCCGGTGGATACTTTGCCGATCTTCTGGGCGGTCTCCCGGGAGGAAAGATAATTGACCAGCATCCCGTTCTTTATCAAGTTGTTCTTTTGGGCCTTGACTCCCTCGTCATCGTAGCCGTAACTGCCCAGCCCCATGGGGCAGGTGGGATCGGAGGTGATGGTGACGATATCCGAGCCGTATTTCAGCTTGTCCAGATTGTCGGTGGTGGCAAAGCTGGTCCCGGCAAAGTTGGCCTCGCTGCCGAACACCCGATCCAGCTCCAGGGGATGTCCCACCGATTCGTGGATCTGCAGGGAAAGCTGGGAGCCTTCGATGATGATGTCCTTCTCGCCGCTGGGGCACTGCTCCGCCGATAGCAGGGCCACCGCCTCCTCGGCCGCCTGCTGGGCGTGAGCCGGGAAGTCCAGGGCCTCGATCATCTCGTAGCCGTTGGATTCCCACTGTCCGTCGTGAGAGCAGGGATAGGAACGGTGCTGCACATCACCATCCCTGATGGCCGTGGCGGTGTATCCCCCGCCGCATTGGATGATGCGCTGTTCGATGAAGGAACCGATGGTCGAGGCGAAAAGCTGGTCCTCCACCCAGGCCGCGATCTGCGACTCGGTGATGTTGACCCCCTTGACCTTGCGCATGATCTGGTCGGTCTTCAGCAGCAGGGCGATCTTGTCCTCGAGGGGCACCTCCAGCGGATTCTTCTTGTGCGGGGTGACGTATTTGTCGATGTATTTCTCCACCGGGGCCAGTTCCAGGTCCCGGATCTTGAGCAGGGCGCTGGCCCGGGCCACCTTGACCGCCTGCTTGGCCACCCGCTCGATCTCGGCCTTGTCTATTTTGGGGCTGGAGGCGAAGCCCCAGGCCCCGTTGGCGATAACCCGGATGCCGAAGCCCCCGGAGGTCCGCCGGTTGATGCTGCCCACCTGGCCGTCCTTGACCTCCACCCGCTCGGAGTCCTCGTTGATGATGCGGATGTCGGCGTAGCTGGCCCCGGCCAGCTCGGCCACGTTAAGGGCGTGTTGCGCTAGGTCTTTCAAAATTATATCTCCTTGTTTAATTACTAATCATTCTTCATACATCATAGTTATTTTGCGCTAGTCAGAGTGATTTTAAATCTCCAGAAAAAGGGAATCAACATCGCAACATTACATACTGCCATAAACAAAACAATCTTAATCCCAAGTATTTGTTTTGTTCCCATCAGGAACAATGGTGCAAGTATAGCGACGACAAAGCTAATAATATATAAAAAAACGTATCGCGTAAATATTTTAACAACTTGACTATTTGAAGCGTTATGATCTTTTGATAATTGCGTAAGTATAAACATTAGCGAAAATACAAGAGCAAATAATGCTGCCAAGCTCTGGTTTATTGAACTTAGCAAGTAATTATATGAACAACTTTTGTAAAGTATTTCCTTGTTTATTAGATTAAATAATGGGTCAATAAATAATATTGCATCTGAGATTACGATTATAAAGCACGCTGCAATCCATGCCCCAAACGTTGTATTCTCATCCGCACCCTTTTCATGTAATTTCTTCGAAAGCTGCTTTGTCATCAAATATAATCCCAGAATGGTACTTAGGGGATATATGACGTAAGATGCCAATTTAAAGAAACTCAACATATGACATCCAAAGATAATAATAGCTGCAAAAACAAGCAGCCAATATTTATCTATCTTCATTGGCCATTCGTCCCTAAGAAGTCCATAATGTAGTTTGTCCATCCATTTCCCGTTCCAATTTCTCAATTCCCTTTCGCACCCTTCGTTCTTGAACCCGAGCTTCTCGGCCACCCTGATCATCCTTTTATTGAACGACCAGGTCTCCAGACCAATGTGATGAATGTTACTAGTTTCAAACTGAAAGCTTATCCATAACTTAAGGGCTTCCGTTCCCATGCCCTTGCTGATCAGAGAATCCTCATAGATTGATATCCCGACATACCTGTGATCGGGATTGCCTTTATCTCCGTAACTGTTAACCGTACCGATAGGAGCTTGGTTTGAGTCAATTATAACAGCCTGCGATATTTTCCCTGCTGTTTCCCGCTCTATGCTTTTTGTTAGCCGGGCGGTATATTCCTCTTCCGATTCCCGCTGTTCCCAAGGTGCATCGAACAACCTGGCCTGGCCGGTCATATTGTGCCATTTGAGGAGCAAAGGAATGTCCTCCAGCGTCCTTGCTCTAAGACAGACTTTTTCGCCTTTGGCCAAAATTATATCTTTGGTTAATTCCATAAAAGAATAAAATCTTTGTGGCTTAGTGTCACTTCGACAGGCTCAGTGCATTGCTTTGTGTGAGAATAAACCCCTGGATTCCTGTCTGCACAGGAATGACAATACTGGATTGCTTCATTAGCTCGTCAGGATGCAATAATCGCAATGACGCCTCAAAGAATTACCCTAATATATCCCGGTAATCTATCTTCATGGCGGTCTTGGCCCGGTCCAGTATCTCGCCGGAATACTCCTGCCCTTTTATAATCCCTTTTCGCAGGACATCCTTCACATAACCCAGGTCATTCCCCAGCTCTATGCGCTTCTGCCGG
>JAHJLF010000020.1 GCA_018821925.1 Candidatus Edwardsbacteria bacterium | reverse complement strand
TTACAACATTTAGGTTTACAAAGCCCCTCACCTGATTTATCAGGTGAGGGGCATATGTGAGGTCACTGCGGCATGGCCGGCTTGTTGCCGTCCCGCATGGCCCGGTAATGGGGCGACACGATCTCCACTCCCGCCTGGCTGAACTTGTCCTGGATATTCTGGTGAAGCCGGGAATAGATCGCCGCCATAGCCTGGGCCTGGTCGGTGTAGGCGTTCAACTGGTAGGTGACGAAGAAATCATCCAGGCTGATCTGCAGGACGAAAGGCTCCTTGTCTTTCAGTATTCCCTCGGTCTCTTTGGCCGCCGCGATCAGCAATTCGTGAACCTTCTGCCAGGGCGCATCGTAGCCTATGGTCACGGTGGTGTTGAGGATCAGGCCCAGGTCCCGGCTGGAGGTGGAATAATTTACCGTGTAGTTGGACATGACGGTGGAATTTGGGACGGTGATCTCCTCGTTCTTGATGGTCCGGATCCTGGTGACCAGGAAGGTCTTGTCTATCACGTCGCCGGTGACCTCCCCCAGCTTGATCCGATCCCCTATCTTGAAGGGCCGCATGTAGGTGATCACCAGCCCGGCGATCACATTGGCTATGGCCGAGGACGAGCCCAGCGAGAACAGAACCCCCAGGAACAGGGACACTCCCTTGAATATCGGAGAGTCCGATCCCGGCAGGTAGGGAAAGATTACGACGAAAACGAAGGCATACAGCAGGAACCGGACGATGGCGAAGGTCGGCTGGGCCCATTCCGGATAGAAACCCTTGATCACCAGGGTGCCCCGGGCAATCTGCAGGGATAAAAATTTAAGCAATTTAACGGCATAGCGGGCCACCCATATAATTACGATGACGGTAAAAAGCTTGGGCAGGTAGTTCCAGATGCCCAGAGCTATGCTGCCGGCCGGGTTGGCCACCAAACGCCACAGGACGGCGGCCCAGGCCCTGGTCTCCGGGAAAATGCCGAACAACAGTGGCAGGGCCAGATAGAAGGTGAAGAACAGCACCAGAAGGCGGAGCAGGTTATTGGCAACCAGGGCCATCTTCAAGTTCTGCTCGGGCGTCAGGATATTTATATTCTTGATCGACAGCCCTTTGAAATAGCGTTCCTTATTGCTCCGGAGGTAGGCCCGGGTCCGGTTGAACACCAGGTTGACCAGGTAGAAAATGCCTGCCGCACCCAGCAGTATGGCCAGCACCAATCCGATCCTGATCAGCCAGCCCAGGATGCTGTTGGTCTTTTGCTGGGCCGTCACGGCTGTTCTGATCTTGGCGGCATATTCGCCGGCCAGATCATCCCGGCTGCGGGAATACCACAGGGCATCCAGGTCGGTGACCGCCATCACCACCAGCTCGCCGTAAACAATATCGCTGCTGCTTTCGGACTGGACTACCAGAAGTGAATCGGGGCTAAAACGTTCGGAGTCGGCCAGCGCCTTGATCCTACGGGACACGGCCGAGGCCCTTTCGGCCGGTTTGAATGAACCGATGCGGGTATTGATGCTGAAAAGCGTGTCGCCGAAGGGAGCCACCGGAAAGCCCGGGCTGTTTCCCTTCAGGTCCTCTATCCTCTTCAGGCGCTGCGCTTTTTTAAGGGAATCGCTTTCCTCGATGCGTTTAAGCTGATCCTCCAGATCCTTCTGCTTTTGTACGTTCAGGTTGATCTTTTGCAGTTCCTGACGCAGCTCGGCTTTGACGATGGAATCAATCTTCTGCTGTTGGCTTTCCTGAACCAGCAACGATTCAGCCTGTTGCAGGGACTGATTCTTGAGTGAATCCATGGCCGGCAACAGGGTGTCTTTCCCTGTCTTAACGTTTTGGGCCGGTAACGAACCTGAGTAGATCAGCGCCAAGGCCCAGATAAAAAGCAGCTTTTTCATGATCACTCCGAAATTATTTGTTTAACTTGACCTTTAATTCGGGGGCTTCCACTAGTTGGAAGGTGGCCGAGGCAAACTTGACGGCGCCCTTGGTGGCCTCCACCTCCTGGAGGACCCGGGTGAAAAGTTCGGTCTTGGTGACCCTTCTTTTCTTGTAATCCACCACATAACGCAGGGAGAACTCCACCCAGTTGTCATTGGCCGTGACGAACACCATCGGCTCGGTCTGGGCGTTCTCCAAACGATATTTTTGCTGCAAAAGGCTCCATTTTTCTTTGGTTATCTCCGACAAACTATCTGCCACCTCTTTGCCCGCACTAAGGAATATTTCTTTGGCCTTTTCATAATTACTGCCGTATTGAACCGGGATCTTTATTTCATCCCACAAGAACGGGAAATCGCCCGAATAGTTGAAAACCGGTTCCTTGAAGACAAAACTGTTGGCTATAAGCACTATTCTTCCGTTATACAGATCACCGTCAACCCATTGACCTATTTCCATAATGGTGGTTCGCAAAACACCGATATCCATCACGTCGCCCTTGATCCCACCCAGCTGAACCCGGTCGCCGGTTTTATAGAACCCACCGAACAGGATGGCCAGCCAGCCGGCAAAGGACGCTATCACCTCCTGCAGGGCAAAGGCGATGCCGGCCCCGGCCACGCCGAAGGCCACGGTCAGCCCGCCCAGCTTGTCGCTATAGACAATGGTGATCAAAATAATTGTCAGGAAGTAACCGATGAAATTGCCGAATTTCTTGGCCCGATAACGGCTGTCATTTCCCTTTATTTTGGAAAACAGGTTTTTCTGGACGGCGTTGATGATTAGCCACAGCACGGCAACTCCGATAAATAACGCCGCGATCTTTCCCATAACAGGGTTATAAAGGATTTTTTTAATCAGCTCTTCCATGATCTTTCCAATGGTAAATTTATTCTATTGATTCTGTTAAATAGCGCCCGATCATTCGATCGGGCGCTTCCAGTTATTTCATCTTATTTGGTATGGCCTCTTCCCAGGTCTTTCTGGCCTCGGCCACCGGAATATCGATCAGATCCTGTATCACCAGCCTATCTCCGCCCACCGTGCCAAGCTTCATAATGTCCACGCCTTGCTTCTTGGCCAACGCTCCCAACCTCTCAACATCAACCACCCTGCTTGACAGAATGACCCGGGTCTGGGTCTCGGCAAACAGCTTGAAATCTCCCCTTCCCGGCAGGCCGGACAGATCGGCAGTCAACCCCGTCCCCTCCTTGATAAGGAGGGGATCAAGGGGTGGTGCAAAGCAGCATTCGGCCAAGGCCACCGCCAGCCCTCCCTCGGAGCAGTCGTGGGCCGAGCGGACCAGTCCGGCCTTGATGGCATCCCGGACAAAATCGTGCAGTTTCTTTTCTGCCGCCAGATCTATGGCCGGAGCATCGCCGTTCACCTGGCCGTGCACGGCTTTAAGATACTCCGAGCCCCCGATATCCGGTTGGGATTTTATATCTCCGGCCAAAAATACGATGTCTCCCGCCTGCTTGAACCACTGGGTGGTGATGTGCGACAGATCTTCGATCAGCCCCACCATGCCTATTAACGGCGTGGGATAGACGCCGTGGGTCAAACTTTCATTATACAGGCTGACGTTGCCGGATATCACCGGAACCTCCAGCACCCTGCAGGCCTCGGCCAGCCCCTCCACCGCCTGCTTCATCTGGTAGAAGACCTCGGGCTTGTAGGGATTGCCGAAGTTCAGGCAGTCGGTCAGGCCCAGCGGCCTGGCCCCTGAGCAGGCCAGGTTACGGGCGGCCTCGGCCACCGCGATTGCCCCGCCGTTAAAGGGATTCAGATAGCAGTAACGGCCATTGCAGTCGGTGGTGATTCCAATTGCCTTATTGGTGCCGCGGATCCGTAGGACTGCGGCATCCGAGCCCGGCAGAACGGCGGTGTTGGTCCGCACCTGATGGTCATACTGCTGATAAACCCAGCGTTTGCTGGCAATGGTGGGGGCCGATAGTACTTGAATTAATGATCTATCATGATCTTTTGGTTCTTTTATATCATTTTGGATGAATTGCTTTAGCTTATCAATATAACCTGGCTTCTTGCTTTCTCTTTCGTATACCGGAGCTTCATCAACCAGAGCCTTTACCGGGATATCGGCGTAGACCTCATCGCCCCATTTTATTCTGACGTGGCCGTCATTTGTGACCACCCCTATTGACGAACAATGGAGTTCCCATTTATCAAATATCGCTTTGATCTGGCCGTAATTTTCCTTTGGTGCCACCACTACCATTCTCTCCTGTGACTCCGAAAGCATGATCTCATAGGGGGTCATCCCCTTCTCCCGGAGCGGCACTTGAGACATGTCCATCTCCAGGCCGGTACCGGCCCGGGAGGCCATCTCGATGGATGAGCTGGTCAGCCCGGCCGCACCCATGTCCTGGATGCCTACCGCCAGGCCGGATTCGATCAGCTCCAAGGTGGCCTCCAGCAGCAATTTCTTGGTGAAGGGGTCCCCTATCTGGACAGAGGGCCGCTTGGCAGATGATGCTTCGGACAGCTCCTCCGAGGCAAAGGTGGCCCCATGGATGCCGTCCCGGCCGGTGGTGGCGCCCACTGCTATCACCAGGTTGCCCAGGCCGGAGGCGAAGCCCCGCATGATCTTCTTATTCTCCACCAGGCCCAGGCACATCACGTTGACTAACGGGTTGGTGGTATACGATTCATCGAACACCACCGAGCCGCCCACGGTGGGAATACCCACGCAGTTGCCGTAATCGGCGATGCCGGAGACCACCCCGGAGAACAGGTGCCGCACATGGGCGTCGTCCAGCGATCCGAAGTACAGCGGGTCCATTAGGGCGATGGGCCTGGCCCCCATGGTGAAAATGTCACGCAAAATTCCCCCGATGCCGGTGGCTGCTCCCTGGTAGGGCTCGATGGCCGAGGGGTGGTTGTGGCTCTCCACCTTCATAGCGATCCCCAGTCCGTCGCCAATGTCCACTATCCCGGCATTCTCGCCCGGCCCCTGCAACACCTGGGGCGCCCGGGTGGGAAACAGCTTCAACAGCAGTTTGGAGTTCTTGTAGGAGCAGTGCTCCGACCACAGCACCGAGAAGATGCCCAGTTCGGTATAGGTAGGCATCCGCCCCATTATCCGTTGGATGCTGTCGAACTCCTCCTGGTTGAGCCCGAAACTCTGGGCCTGTTTTATATCTACGATGGGTTCCTGATTTTTTGTCATTTTATTTTTTCGCGTTTGAGGGTTGCAGTTTGGGAGAGCCTCCGTTGGCAGCGGCTTTCTTTGATTGGGCCTTGGGTCCGTTCCGGGGTTTCCGCCGGGATATCTTGAAAGTTTTACGTAACAGGGATATCTTGATGTCCGGCTTCTTGTCCTGGACATGGTTGACGAAGTAGTCCACCACCTCGGGATCGAACTGGGTGCCGGAATAGGCCAGCAGTTCGGCCTCGGCCTGCTCCCGGGGCAATCCCTTGCGGTAGGGCCGGTCGGCGGTCATGGCGTCGTAAGCGTCGGCCACCGCGATGATCCGGGCCAGCCGGCTGATATCGAGGCCGGTCTTTTTATTGGGATATCCGCTGCCGTCGTACTTCTCGTGGTGGTCCCGGATGATATCGGCCACCGCGCACAGCTTGGAGAAGCCGGAGATGATATGGTAGCCCCGTTCGGCATGGTGATGGATCTCGGTCAGCTCCTCGCGGCTCAGGGTCTCCTCCTTGTCCAGGGTGGATTCGTCCACCCCCAGCTTGCCGAAATCGTGCAGCAGGGCCGCTACCTCCAGGGTCAGCAGGTCCTCCTGGGGCAGGCCCATCCGCATTCCGATGGCCAGGGAGTAGAAGGTCACCCGGATGATGTGCCCGTCATGGTAGGGCACCAGGCGGTCCACCACCTTGGCCAGCCGGCGCAGCTGGCGGATCATCTTATCGGGATCGCCGGCCAGTATCTGATCCAGCCTGGTCAGCAGATTGGTTATGGCGTTGACGTCCGGTTGTTTGTACAGCTTGCTCAGCATGTCATTTTGCTCCCAGGAAGTTCTGGATGGAGTCGAATATCAGGACGCCGTCGGACGATCCCAGCAGCTGCTCCATGGCCCGCTCCGGGTGGGGCATCATGCCCATAACGTTCCCCTTTTTGTTGGTGATCCCGGCGATATTGTTCACCGAGCCGTTGGGATTGGCGCTGTCGTCAACCCGGCCCTGGGCGTCGCTGTAGCGGAAGACCACCCGACCACCGTCCTCCAGCTCCCGGACGGTCTTCTCATCGGCGTAATAGTTGCCCTCCTTGTGGGCGATGGGGACCCTGATCAGTTGGTCCTTGGTCAATTTATTGGTAAACGGAAGTTTGTTGTTCTCCACCTTCAGGTGGACCGTTTGGCAGATGAACTGCAGGCTGCGGTTGACCAGCATGGCCCCCGGAAGCAGGCCGCTCTCCAGCAGGATCTGAAAGCCGTTGCAGATGCCGATCACCGGGCCGCCCTGTTCGGCAAAGTCCATCACTTCCTGCATGATGGGCGAGAATCGGGCGATGGCTCCGGTCCGGAGATAATCACCGTAGGAAAAACCGCCGGGCAATATCACGCAGTCGCAGTTATTCAGCGAGTGTTCCCGATGCCAGATATACTCCACCGGGCATTTAAGATGGTCCTTCACCGCCCGGTAGCAGTCGTAATCGCAGTTGGAGCCGGGAAAGGTTATCACCGCAAATTTCATTTGCCCTCCGTCAGGGAATAGCTGTACTGTTCGATGACCGGATTGGACAGGATCTTTTGGCACATCTCCTTGACCTTCTCCTCGACTTCCTTCCGGTCGTCGCTGTTGAACCTGACCTGGATGAACTTGCCCATCCGGACATCTTCGATGCCTTGGTAGCCCATGGTCTCCATGGAGCGTTTGAGGGTGGTGCCCTGGGGATCCAGCACCAGCTCTTTCAGAGTGACGTGGATTTCAGCGGTCAGCAATTTTTAGTCTCCTTTTGTTCTTCAATTTTTCCATGTGGCTTGATTTATAGATTCGCCGCATCAGGCCGAACAGGATGTATCCGGTCAGGATGGGGAAAAGCGACAGGTTGGGGTTCTTGATGATGCCCAGAATGGCCAGCATAAATCCTGCGTATATCAGATATGATTTGAGGCTACGGGCGGCCATCTTGGGTATGGGCGGGTATCCGATGTCGCTGACCATCAGGAAGGAAAGCAGGATGATCACCAGCGGGATGAAGCGGATCAGCGACAGGTCGTAGGCCACGGCGTTGCTGAAAAGCAGGAAGCTGGCCACCATCCCCCCGGCCGCCGGGGTGGGCAATCCATGGAAGATCTCCTTTTCGGTCAGGCTCTTGATGTTGGCGTTGAACCGGGCCAGCCGGATGGCCCCGGCCACCACGAAGGCAAAGGCGGTCAGGCTGCCCCACAGCCCGATTGATTTCAGGGCCAGCGGGTAGATCAGGATCATCGGGGCCAGCACGAAGGAGACCATATCGGACAGCGAGTCCAGCTCGGCCCCGAAGCGGCTGTAATGGTGGGTCAGCCGGGCCACCATCCCGTCTATGGAATCGAAGAAGCCGGCCAGGATGATCAGCCAGGCGCCGCGGTAATAGTTGCCGTTGAAGGCCTCCAGTATCGCCAGCACCCCGCAGAACAGGTTTCCGCTGGTGAAGACACTGGGCAGGAATGATGGGGTTTTTAGTTTTGGTGGCATGATAAACTTTAAATATTAAAAATTTGGCTGGGATCGATGGTATGATGATAATTTCTTTCTGCCTACTTAGTTTTTCTATATTTTTTCTTTTGTTCTTCAAATAATCTAAGTTGTGATTTTATAGCCTGATATGTTACGTTTCCATCTACCCTTTTCTCATTCATACCTGTTGTCCTTGCTGCTGCGGTTACTTCGCCCCAGCTGATGAAGTAATTTTCGAAATATTCAAACGGGTATTTGCTTAGTTGTTTAACCTCGTCTTTTGTCGGAATATGCCCAAGCTGCTTTGAAATGTTTTTAATTTCAAGCTGCAAAACTTTCTTGCTTACTGTATACTTCTGTTTTTTAAGTCGTTCAACAGGGCTGTTTTTAACTTTTGGCTTGTCGTCGTTTACTTTTCTAAATGGGTCGAGACCTTTGGTAAGTTCAATATGTCGTTGTGTTGTGATATTATGATAATACTCCGACAGTTCTATACCAACATATTTTCTCTTTAGCTGTTGTGCTGCTAATGTAGTTGTCCCTGCACCGTTGAATGGATCTAAAATTGATTCCCCCTCGTTTGTGTATAGAGAAATTAAGCGGTACATAAACATTGGTGGTAGTTGGCAAGGATGATCAACCCTGCGACTGTTGTGCTTTAAGCGATGGATATCATACCAAATATTTGCAACAAATTCGCTATCCTTAATTTTTAAATGCCTGCGCTTAGTCGTGCAGTTAGGACGTATGCAATAATTTTCTTTTATGGCATAACTTGCTTTATATTCTAAAAACGAATTAATTTTTCTTTCAAGTGCTGGCAAAACCCTGGGCTTACCCTTACTAAAACAAAGAATTGAATAATGCGCAGGCATAATCATTCTTACGGGCATTGATAAACCTTCCCATACTATCCAATCCTGATAATCTAATATTGTATATAGATGTTTGAAATGCCTAATACACCATTGCGGTATATTTAATACGGCAAGAGTTCTCCCGGGCTTTAAAACTCTTGCTAATTCGTTTAGCCACTGGTCGCACCATTCAAAATATTTCTGAACATCGATTCCATCGTCCCAACCTTCATATTTTTTTTTCAAGTTGTACGGCGGGTCTGCAAAACAAAAATCTATACTATTGTCAGGTATTTTTTTGAGTTGTTCAATGCAATCTCCATTTAAAAGAATTGAATTGTGCGCATAATCATTTTCGGTTTGTGAGAACTTACGATATGTATGTTTTTTATTTGTCGGCTTATAATATACTCTTTGGTCATAAATGTTTAGACGTTTGTATTTTGGCAATCCAAATAAATCTGCTAAACGGATTTCAACTTCTTTTGGGTATTGTTCGAAGTCAACCGTAATGTCATGCCAAACATCGGACATCAATGTCCCAAATTCATGATATAAGTGTTTTTTACCCCCGTAATCTTTTGTTGTCTTGTCACAACAAGGACAATATGTGTAGCCAATTCTTGTTTTGGTATGCTTTAAGCTTTCCTTATAACGTGTTAAGATGAGTAATGCGGCGTGTTGTTCTGTTAAGTAGTTTTTACGTGTTCTCGGGTTTTCCAGTTTAACAGTAAGCCAAAGTTTTAAATGTATGTTGTGATTTAACTGCGAACAAAAGTCAGTTGCAAAAACGGGTGACGTCAGTATTGCAATAATTGCGTCTCCGTCCGTTAAACTAAGAAATGAATTCAAATCTGAATAAAGCCTACCTTTTTGTGGTATTGCTTCAAGAGATCTATAATAGGGTAGAACAATAAACTCAACATTATTAGATGAAGGTATTACTTCCGATAAACTACCTTTTATAATATTTGTTTTCAGTGGTATGGATTTTTCGCTTTGGTGCATAGCTTATTTATCTAAACTAATTAAGAATTTTGAAAGCCTTTCAAGTTCACTATCTTTGAAAGTAACAATACAGTCGCTGAATTGGCAAATAGTTTTTAGTGCCGAGCTTCTTTCAAAGTTTCCTGCTCCGTCAATGATGTAAGCAATTTTATGACCGTATCTGGCAAGTTGTTTTTGCCGTGCCTGGGCCTGGCCTGCTTTGCGCTCTATGGTGCTATTGGTTGTAACCTGGAAACTTGCTTCAATTGCACAAATATGTCCTTTCGGTGATTTTGCAACAATGTCGTACGAAAGAAGTGTTCGTTTGTTTTGACTGATCTTGTCAATTTGTTTTTTGCTGAAATCCCACCGTGGGAGCCGTTCCTGTAAGAAGTCGACAACATATTTTTGAGCAAGATTGCCTAATGAATTAGCGGTAGCACCGCCTGTAATTCGACTAACCCAAATGTATCGTTGTCTAACAAAAGTATCTAATTCTTTTTTTTGCCCGATTAAAGTACCGATATTACATTTTTCTTCAATATCATTTGGAATATTGTTAGCAATGGCCGCGCCCCCAAATAAAATGAGGTTTACAATGTCCTCAATTACTGTTGTTAATGGTTCAAGTGTTGAAAGCCCAATGCCATCAACTTTCAGGTAAACATTGTTCCAAGTTTTATTACCTGAAAGAGTTTGAAATTTGTAAAAGTAACTTTCTGCATTCCAAACAAATTCCATCGTATCGTTGTCAAACACTTTTGGAAGTTCGGTTTTAAAACGCATCAGTTTTTCACCGCCAATGTCTGAAAGCACCATCAAGTGCTTTAGAAAGAGGTTTGCCGAAAGTTTCTTTGAGTTAGATAAAACTTTTTTCCAAGCGAACGGTTCAGCATCAGCAATATTAAGTAAACTTATAAACTTGTCCTGTGTTTCGATTAGTTTAGGTATAATACTGGTATTGCGTTCCATTTCAGAAATTCTCTCTGGCCAAAATTTTAACGCATTTGCTTCTAAATCTTCAATTTTTCTTGACATTTCTTTACGTTTTCTATGTA